>JAJUGN010000040.1 GCA_029265975.1 Clostridiales bacterium | reverse complement strand
GCTCAACGCCCTGCTTCGCGAGGTAAGGGGTAAGGATTTCGACGCCCTTCTTCATGGCGCGGGCGGCGATAAGCATTTCGGGAACGAAGATCTCGTTGTTCTTGAACTTCTCGCCGACAACGCCCATGGCCTGGATCATGCCCTCGTTAAGGATAACGTTTGGCTCAATGCCCTCTGCGAGAGCCTGCTCTACAAGTCCTCCGACCTGCTTGGATTTTCCGGCTTCGACAGCCGCTGCGATTTCTTTTACTATTGACATGGGACTTCCTCCTTAAATATTGTATATATTTTAATTGGATGGACTCAGAAGTTTGTTGCACTCCTCGCGCAAAATGGAGTAAGATTCACGGATAAGCTTAGCGGAAGCGGAAAACTGAGTGCTTGTACCTATCCGCTGCGACCCATTCTCCCTGTCGAGAAAAATTCTATCCATATCGGCTCATTTATACTGCCTGTTTTATTAATAGCCTGCGGCAGGTGCTCTGTAAGCAATATGTTAGAAAAGGAAAGGCAGATAGATTATATTGCCGGAGAAGCTTTTAGTCAAGCTTATTTCTTGGGAGCCGGCCCTATGCGTCCTTCTCTGAAGGCAGTGATATACTCTATGCAGAACTCGTCGAGACCAAGCATAGCTTCGGTAGCGTAAATCGTGCCGAGCATACCCCTGTCCAGCGGATCAAGGATGGCGCTGTCCATGCCGGCGTTCATCGAAAGGGTGATAAAGACCTGGTTGAGGAGCTTTCTGGCGGGGAGGTTGAAGGAAATGTTGCTCGCGGCGCCCGTGATGTGGATAGTCGGATACTGCTTCTTGATCTCAGTCATGACCTCTACGACCATGGAAATGCCGTCCTCGGAGGTGCAGAGCATCTCGACCAGGGGATCGATGTGGATGCGGTTCGGGGCGATGCCGTACTCCTTCGCCTTGGCCATAATTTTATCGAAAACTCTGAGACGGTCGGCAGCGCTCTTCGGTATGCCCGTATCGTCGGAAAGAAGCGCTATAACATCCCATTTCGTGTTGGCGATGGCCGGGAAAACGATTTCTATTTTGTTGCCTTCGCCGGAAACGGAGTTGATGATGCCGGGCTTTTTGCAGAAAGGCATGCAGGCAACGCAGGTCTCGGCGTTCGGGCTGTCGACGGCTATCGGGGTGTCGACGGCGTCCTGAACTATGTCAATGAGCCACTTCATTACTTCCATTTCTTTTTCGTCTGAAACGCTGGCGCAGACGTCTATATAGTGGGCGCCGGCTTCCGACTGCTTGATGGCCAGGTCGCGGATAAACGCCGCATCCTTGGCTTCGATTGCCTTGCCTGTGGACGGGATGGAGCCGTTGATTTTTTCACCGATGATGATCATATTTTTTCTCCTAACACTTTAATGTTTTTGCATAAACTCAAAAAAATTATAACTCGCCGTTTTGTATACTATTTTACTGCTCCAAAGACTATCTCCGAGCATACACTTAGATGATAGCACAATTCCACAAAATTAATTATAATAATATTTACCGTTTTTGTAAATTATTTTAGACAAAAAAATTTATATGGAATTGTGATAAAATTTCAGGCTCATAATTGTGCAAACGAAAGAATTGGTATATAATATATGCTCAACGGTTTAAGCTTTTAATTCCATTTCAGGAGGCGGGGGCTTTGTACATTTCGGTCGACGGGATATTGACGCATTACGACGACAGGGGCTCCGGGGACGTTATCGTTATCCTTCAAGGCTGGGGCACGGAGCTTTCGCTTTACGAGGGGCTTATTTCGCACCTTTCTAAAACTCACCGGGTGATAGCGCCGGAGCTTCCCGGGTTCGGCGAAACGCCGGAGCCGCCCTCGGCCTGGAGCGCCGCCGAATACTCTTCCTTTGTCCTCAGCTTTCTTGATCTGCTGAATGTCAAAAAGGCGATCCTGCTGGGCCATTCCAACGGAGGGCGCATAATAATAAAGACCGTTGGAAGCGGCGCAAACCTGGAAGTGCCAAAGATAATTCTCATAGGCAGCGCGGGGCTCGTTCACGAAAAGACGCCGGAGCAGCTTCGCCGTCAGAAAAGGTATAAGCTGGGCAAAGCCCTGCTTTCATCGGCTCCCGTAAAGCTTGTTTTTCCGGACGCTCTTGAAAAATTCAAGCAGAGGAGCGGGTCCGCGGATTACAGGAACGCCTCTCCCGTCATGCGCGACACCCTCGTGAAGCTCGTAAACGAGGATATGAGCGCTCTTTTGCCCTCTATCAGGCAGCCGACTCTCCTGATCTGGGGTGAACTGGACGACGCCACGCCCGTTTCGGACGCAAGACGCATGGAAAAGCTTCTGCCTGACGGCGGGCTTGTGGTGGTAAAAGGGGCGGGGCACTACTGCTATCTTGAGCAGCCTCTTTTTGTATACAGGGTGCTCGATTCGTTTTTGGGAGTGAATTAGATGTTCGGAGTCATCGCGTACGCAGCCTCGGCGCTCATGTTTGTGGCGGCGTCGGCCCTGCTTGTTATACGCTATATGCATATATTCCAGCTCAATTCCTATAAATCGGACATTCAGCTCAAATGGCTTAAGAGCGACTTCAAAAGCTTCAGGCGCCGGCTCTTTCTTCTTTTGACCATACCCCTTGTAATATTGTTCCGCACAGCCGGACTTGTTATTTCGTTTTTTCTTTTCGCGGCGCTGTTTATTGTCGACAGGCCGAAAAAGGCGAAGAAGCCGCTTGTCTATACAGGCCGCGTAAAGCGTATGCTGGCTACGATCTCCGTGTTTTACGCTATTTTCATAATTTTGGGCGCCGTTTCCTGGTTCGCGTTCCGCAACCCCGTCCCGACCTCGCTTTACGGTGCGGCGGCGCTTCTTTTTCCGCCCTTATCGGCGATTCTTGCAAACCGGATTAACAGATCCGCGGAAAAGAGGATCAACGACGGCTTTATAAAGGATGCGGAGCGCATAATAAAGGAAATGCCGCGCCTCACGGTCATCGGCGTAACCGGAAGCTACGGCAAGACGAGCGTCAAGTTCTACCTCGGAAAGCTTTTGTCCGCAAAGTTCAACGTGCTCGTCACGCCCGAAAGCTACAATACGACCTTAGGCGTCGTCCGCACCATAAGGGAGCATTTGCGCCCGACCCACGAGATATTCGTATGCGAAATGGGCGCCAAGGGCGTCGGGGAGATAAAGGAGATATGCGACATAGTCCGTCCGAAAATGGGCGTGATAACCTCCGTCGGCCCGCAGCACCTTGAGACTTTCAAAAGCATAGAAAACGTCATCTCCACCAAGTTCGAGCTTGAAAGGGCCCTGCCGATTGACGGGAAAATATTCCTCAACACCGACAACGAATACATAGCGGGGCAGAAGGTGATGGTCGAAAGCGTCAGCTACGGCATAGAAAGCGAGGCGGATTACCGCGCGCGCGACATAAAGGTGTCGGAGCAGGGCAGCGAGTTTAAGATGACCGGCAGGGACGGAAAGGAATATACCTTTACGACCAGGCTGATAGGCCGGCATAATGTTCTGAACATAGCCGGAGCCGTCGCCGTTGCGGATACGCTGGGCGTCCCGATGGAGGACATCGTCATGCAGGTGCGGAGGCTTGAGAGCGTGCCGCACAGGCTGCAGCTTATCCGAAGCGGCAGCAACCTGATAATAGACGACGCCTACAACTCTAATCCTTCGGGAGCGAAGGCGGCGCTCGATGTGCTTAAAGAATTTGAGGGGGTAAAGCTTCTGGTGACCCCCGGGATGATAGAGCTGGGTGAAAAGCAGTACGAGATGAACTACGAATTCGGCAGGCAGGCGGCGGAGGTCTGCGACTATGTGGTGCTCGTAGGCGAAAGGCAGACGAGGCCGATAAGGGAAGGGCTTCTTTCCGCGGGTTACGGAGAAGGCAAGATCATCGTCGTTCCGACGATAGACGAGGCTCTCGCGGCCGTCGGAGCAATAAAAACGTATCAGAGGAAGATAGTTTTGCTTGAAAACGATCTTCCCGACAATTATTAAGGCTGGGAAGGAACAAAACATGAAAATCAAGGTTGGCGTAATGTTCGGCGGAAAAAGCGTGGAGCACGAGGTTTCGGTAATCACGGGAATACAGGCGATAAACGCCTTCGACAGGGAAAAATACGATATTGTCCCCATATATATTGCCAAGGACGGCGGAATGTACTGCGGAGAGGATATAGGGAAGATAGAGGCGTACAGAGATATCAAGGCGCTTGTGGCAAGAAGCGTCCGTGTTCTGCCGGTCGGCGAAAACGGACGGCTGACGCTGAACCGCCAGCCGCCCAAGAAATTCGGAAACAATGTTTACGACACTTTGGACGTCGTGCTTCCCGCAGTGCACGGCACCAACGTCGAGGACGGCGCGCTCCAGGGCTTTCTGCACACGCTCGGCGTACCTTACGCAGGCTGCGACGTGCTCGCCTCCGCCGTTGGCATGGACAAATACGTTATGAAAGCGGTTTTGAAGGACTGCGGACTGCCGGTTCTGCCCTGTGTTCGCTTCGATGTGAAGCGCTGGCACAAAAAAAGGGAAGAGGTCGTAGCCGAGCTTGAGGAGAAGCTTCGCTACCCTATAATAATAAAACCGGTCAACCTGGGCTCCAGCGTCGGCATTAAAATCGGAAGGGACCGCGCGGGACTCGTCGAGGCCGTGGACTACGCCTTCGACTTTGCGATGACGGTGCTCGCCGAAAACGCCGTTGTGAACCTGAGGGAGATCAACTGCTCAGTGCTCGGGGACTACGAGCGCGCCGAGGCCTCCGAATGCGAGGAGCCCGTAAACACCGACGAGATTTTGAGCTACGAGGACAAATATGCATCCGGCGGGAAATCGGGCGGCGGAAAGGGCATGAGCGGGCTGAAGCGGCTTCTGCCGGCGCCGATTACGCCCGAAATGCGCGAGGAAGTCCGGTCGCTCGCGGTCAGGGCCTTCAGGGCGCTTGGCTGCAGCGGAGTGGCAAGGATAGACTTCCTGCTCGACACCGAAGAAAACAGATTGTGGATAAACGAGATAAACACCATCCCGGGCTCCCTGTCCTTTTACCTCTGGGAGCCTGTCGGGGTAAAATACCCGGAGCTGCTTGACAGGATGATAATGCTTGCCTTAAAGCGCAAGCGCGAGAGCGAGGATATAAATTACAGCTTCGACACGAATATTCTGGAGAACTTCGGGGGCGGAGCGAAAGGCGGAAAGCTCAAGCGGTAGCGCCTGAGGCTCCCCGTTCATATAATGATAGTATATCAAATATGAAACGGGGGATTCTATGGAACACGCATTGTATTTCAGGAACCGCTTGGGCGGGGATATAGACGACCTGATATACGGAGACGAAACCAAAACCTGTCCCAGCACCAGATAATAAACAATAAAACGAAAGAGTAGGGCGTATGCTTGAATTTGAAGAATACAAACAGAAAATAAACGCACTGAAGCCGGCGCTTGAAACGCTCGGCGCGGCGCTCAAGACCGACGAGGCAAGGGCCGAGATCGAGAGGCTGGAGGAGCAGAGCTCCGCGGAGGGCTTCTGGAGCGACATTGAAAACTCTCAGAAGGTTTTGAAGCAGATAAAGCAGCTGAAGTCCAGGTGCGAGTTTTTTTCCAGAATAAATGCTAGGTACAGGGATCTCTCAACTCTGTGCGAAATGGCGCTGGAGGAGGACGACGAGAGCCTTCTGCCTGAGCTTGCCGAGGAGTATGCCAGGTTTGAGGCGGATTTGGAGTCCGCGCGCCTTTCGACGCTGCTTTCCGGCGAGTATGACGGCTGCAACGCCATAATGTCCTTCCACGCCGGAGCGGGCGGCACCGAGGCGCAGGACTGGGCGCAGATGCTTTACCGCATGTACACGAGATGGGCCGAGCGGCACGGCTTCAAGTACAGGATACTGGACTATCTTGACGGCGACGAGGCCGGCATAAAGAGCGCGGTTATCAGCATAGAGGGCGAAAACGCTTACGGACATCTTAAAAGCGAGTCCGGGGTTCACCGTCTGGTGCGCATTTCTCCGTTTGACTCCTCCGGAAGGCGGCACACATCCTTTGCCGCCGTGGAGGTCATGCCGGAAATCACGGACGACTCCGAAATAGAAATACGCCCCGAGGACCTCAAGGTCGATACATACCGCTCGAGCGGTGCCGGGGGACAGCATGTGAACAAGACCGAGTCCGCCATACGAATCACCCATATCCCGACCGGGATCATAGTGTCCTGCCAGGTGGAGCGCAGCCAGCATCAGAACAGGGAAACCGCGATGAAAATGCTCCGATCCAAGCTTGCGGAGATTAAGGAGCGCGAGCACTATGAAAAAATCGAGGATATCAAGGGCGTGCAGCAGAAAATAGAATGGGGAAGCCAGATAAGGTCCTATGTGTTCATGCCCTATACGCTTGTAAAAGACCACAGGACAAATTTCGAGTCGGGCAACATCAACGCGGTCATGGACGGCGACCTGGACGGCTTCATAAACGCCTATCTAAGCCAGAACGCCGGAAAATAACCCGTAAAGAACGGGAGGGGCGGTAAAGCCTCTCCCGTTTTGCCAAGCGCAAAGCCCGTCAAGCTATGACGCCTTTTTTGTTCGCATAGCGCAGAACCGTATCGAATATCAGCCTGTGCCCGTCCGGGTTCGGGTGCATCCCGTCCTCGCAGATGAGCTTCCTGTAATCCGGGGACCTCAGAAAGGCGCCGCGTATGTCGATAAGAGGCGTTCTGGTGATCCTGGCTATCCTTCCTACGGCGTTGCTGTAGTTTGCCTGCCATTTATAGATAAATTCGACGTCCTTAAGCCATTTCAGTATGTTGTCGGCGTTGAGGCCTCTCGATACCCACCTGAAAAACTTTTCAGAAACAAGCGGCGGAAGGTTGATCAAAACCGGACGGCCTCCGTTTTTGCGGACGCTTTCGATAATTTTCCTGTAGTTTTCCGCGAACTGGCCGATAGGCGTGTCCGGATCATGGAAGGCCTCCGGCGCCTCCGCGATCTTAGCCCAGTCGAAGTTGCAGTCGTTTCCGCCGAACTCGAGGATGACGAAATCATAATCCGAAAGCCTGTCGGAGTGCTTCGTTACGATCTCGAGGCCTTTCCTCGTCGTGCAGCCGAATTTTGAAAAATTGTCTACCGCTACTCCGGTGGCTGCGGCGAAGGAATTAGCGAAGCTTTCCTTAAGAAACGCATACCTGTTCCTGCACTCGTCGAGCACGACGCCTTTGCAGACCGAATCTCCGAACACGCAGAGAGATTTTAGCATCTCGAGGCACCTCCCACAAAAAACCAATATAATTATCGATATCATATCTTAGAATTTATCAAATGTCAATACGCAATCACGAATATTCGGACAAATTTTTACAGTATTTACTTTAAGGCCTTTTCGTGCTAGAATAACTTTTAAAACCGAGGGGGTGCGCCTATGGAAAACAGCGGCTTTTTCGCCTTGATTTCAAGGATGCGATATATTGGCCGGTGGGGTCTGATGCGGGGGAGCTACGACGAAAACGTGCAGGAGCACTCTCACATGGTCGCGGTCCTGGCCCATGCGCTCGCAGTGATCCGGCGCGACGTTTTCGGCGGGGAAATAGACCCGAACGCGGCGGCCGCGGCGGCGCTTTTCCACGACGTTTCGGAGATCCTTACGGGAGACCTTCCGACTCCCGTGAAATATTATAACCCGGAGATAATGTCCGCATATAAAAAGGTCGAGGAGGTAGCCGAAAGGAAGCTTCTCGGAATGCTTCCCGAAAGAATACGTAGCTCTTACGAGCCGCTCTTCGAAAGCGGCCTGCCGGAAGACATGCGCGCCGTCGTCAAGGCTGCGGACAAGCTGGCCGCCTATATAAAATGCGTGGAGGAGCTCAAGGCGGGCAACAGGGAATTCCTGCTCGCGGAGAAGCAGACGAAGCAGGCGATAGAAAAAATTGAGCTCCCTGAGGTTGGATATTTTATGGAGAATTTTATGCCCGCATTCGGGCTGACGCTCGACGAGCTTAGTTTTTCGGTGGACTGAAAGGAAGAGAGAAAATGAGAGCAATAGTAACTGTCATCGGCAAGGACAGGGTGGGCATCATAGCCGACGTCTGCGCCATCCTTGCCCGGAACAAGGTCAACGTGCTGGATATAAGCCAGACGGTCATGCAGGAATACTTCACTATGATAATGCTCGTCGACATGCTGAAGGACAGCATATCCTTCGACGAGATGTCGTCGCTTCTGAACGATGCCGGCAGAGAGCTGGGTTTGTCCATACGCATTCAGCGCGAGGATATTTTCAACGCGATGCACAGGATTTAGGGGGCGCTTTCGATGATAACTTCCGGAGAAATATTGCAGACCATAGAAATGATAGACCAGCAGCATCTTGACATTCGGACCATAACGATGGGAATATCCCTAAGGGACTGCGCCCACCCCGATATAGGCGTCTGCTGCGGAAGGATATATGACAAAATAACGAAATGCGCGGAAAAGCTCGTCGTTACAGGCGAGCAGATAGAAAAGGAATTCGGCATACCCATCGTGAACAAGAGGATATCGGTGACCCCCATTGCGCTTGTGGCAGACAGCTGCGAGACGGAGGATTATGTCCCGATAGCTTCGGTGCTGGATAAGGCCGCGAAAGCGGTGGGCGTGAACTTCCTCGGCGGCTATACGGCCCTTGTCCATAAGGGCTTCACAAAAGGCGACCTAAGGCTTATCCGCTCTATCCCGGAGGCGCTTTCGCTGACCGAGCGCGTATGCTCCAGCGTAAACGTGGCCACCACGCGTGCGGGAATCAACATGGACGCGGTGGCGGAGATGGGAAGGATAATCAAGGAAACCGCGATGCTGACCGCGACAGACGGAGGTCTCGGCTGCGCGAAGCTCGTCGTGTTCGCAAACGCGGTCGAGGACAACCCTTTCATGGCGGGAGCCTTCCACGGCGAGGGAGAGCCGGAATGCGTAATAAACGTCGGCGTAAGCGGCCCGGGCGTGGTGCATCACGCAATTTCGGCCTGCCGGGGGCTGCCTTTCGACGACGTCGCGGAAACCATAAAAAAGACGGCCTTCAGGATAACTAGAATGGGCCAGCTTGTGGCGCAGGAGGCGTCCAAGCGCCTGGGGGTTCCCTTCGGCGTAGTGGACTTGTCGCTTGCCCCGACGCCGGAAATCGGCGACAGCGTTGCGGACATTCTGGAGGAAATGGGGCTTGAGAGCGTCGGTACGCACGGGACGACGGCTGCTCTCGCGCTTTTGAACGACGCCGTAAAAAAGGGCGGAGTCATGGCGTCTTCCCATGTCGGCGGGCTTTCAGGCGCTTTTATACCGGTAAGCGAGGACGCCGGAATGATAAGGGCGGCGGAAAGAGGGCTCCTTTCGCTCGAGAAGCTGGAGGCGATGACCTGCGTATGCTCGGTCGGTCTGGATATGATAGCGGTGCCCGGCGATACGAGCGCCGAGACCATTTCGGCCATAATCGCCGACGAGGCCGCGATAGGAGTCGTTAACAACAAAACGACAGCGGTGCGCATAATACCCGTTCCGGGAAAAGGCGTGGGCGAGAGCGTGGACTTCGGAGGGCTTCTGGGCAAGGCCCCAATAATGCCCGTCCACCCCTCCTCCAGCGCCGGGTTTATTTCCAGGGGAGGCAGGATACCGGCGCCGCTGAACAGTCTTAAAAACTGATTTTTCTCTCTAAGCAAAAGGAGAATCGAATGCCGCCGAAAATAGTCGTTATTACCGGTCCCACCGCTACGGGGAAAACAAAGCTCGGCGTTATGCTCTGCCTTGAAACCGGAGGCGAGGTCGTGTCCGCCGACTCGATGCAGATATACGCCGGCATGGACATAGGAACCGCGAAACCTGCCGAGGAAGAGAAGAAAGGGGTTCCTCACCACCTGCTTGGAGTGGTATCGCCCTTTGAGCACTTCTCTGTATCCCGCTATGTCGAAATGGCCTCAGAATGCATAGACGGCCTGCTTGGGCGCGGGAAGAGAGTGTTTCTCGTCGGCGGAACGGGGCTGTATATCGATTCGCTGATTTCTGGCAGGTTTTTCGCGCCCGCGGAAAACGGCGAAAGCATACGGCGGGAGCTTTCCGAAAGGTACGACGCCGAGGGCGGTGAAGCTATGCTCCGCTTCCTGGCCGAAAAAGACCCGGAGACGGCCGCCCGGCTTCATGCAAACGACAAAAAACGCATCGTGCGTGCGCTGGAGGTCCTGCAGCTTACCGGGAAAACCATATCGCAGCACGACAGGGACACGAAAACGATGCCGGGGCGCTACGACGCCCTGAAAATAGCGCTTACCTTCGAGGACAGGGACGACCTTTACAGCCGCATAGACCTGCGCGTGGACGAAATGATGGACAAGGGGCTGGAAGCAGAGGTCCGGGCGCTTATGGAAAAGGGACTTTCCCCCCGCCATACCGCAATGCAGGCGATAGGCTACAAGGAGCTCGCGGCAGCGATAGAGGGAAAATGCAGCGTAAAAGAGGCGGTTTCCGCAATAAAGCAGGAATCCAGGCGCTACGCCAAGCGTCAGCTTTCCTGGCTGAGGCGCGATCCGAAGGTCGAGTGGATTTATTGGAAAAAAGAGCCTGATTTTGAGTTTGCGGTACAGCGTTCGACAAGCCTTATGGAAAAATATGGTATAATATCCGCGTAGACAGGATGAAATCCTGTCATAAAAACAGAAAGGAAGACGGATATTATGGCAAACGGCGCTAATTTACAGGACACGTTTTTGAATCAGGCCAGGCGGGAAAAGCAGGTTCTCACGGTATTTTTGACAAACGGCTTTCAGCTGAGGGGAAGGCTCATGAGCTTTGACAGCTTTACCGTCGTGCTGGAGGCCGAAGGCAAGCAGAACTTCATTTACAAGCACGCCATTTCAACGATAATTCCCTCGAAAAACGTGCCGCTTTTCGGGGAACCGACATAAAGGGGCGAAAAAGCTCCGCACAGGGGACGAGCTATGAGAAAAACGGATATAATCACAAGGCTTGCGATAGCGCTCATATTTGCCGCGTTTATGTGCTATTTTGCTTTTTCCGTCATACATTCGCTGATGAATCCCTTCAGGAGCGTGCTGGCGGTGAACATGACGGTGCAGGAGGGGTTCAAGGCGACGGGCATGGTCGTGCGCAACGAGACCGTAGTCGGGAGCGGCGGCGTTCCCGCCGTCGAGGTGATCGTATCCGAGGGCGAAAAGGTGAGCGCGGGCGGCGTTATCGCGGGAGTATACGGGAGCGAGGCGGCGCTTGCAAAGGTACGGGAGGCCGAGGTCCTGGATGTGAAAATCCGCAATTTGGAAAGCATGGTCAATTCCGGCGCGGATACGGCAAACATGAGGACCCTGGACGAAAATATCAGGGAGAACATTTTCAAGCTCGCAATAGCGACGCAAAAGCGCGCGCTTGGGGGCGTTTCCGGGATAGCCACCAACCTCCAGGCAAATATAATGATCAAGAATTCGGGGGGCGGCAACCTTCAGGCGCAGCTTTCGTCGCTGCGCAGGCAGAGAGCCGCCCTCGATACGGCGGTATCCGCAAACAAGATAACTGCGCCCGTGTCCGGCCTTTTCTCAGCCGCTTTGGACGGTTTTGAATCGGTGACGGCGGATGGCATAAAATCGATTACTGCGGAGGGGCTCAAAGCGCTGCTCTCTGAAAAAAGGAGCCCCGAGCAGGGCGCGATTGGAAAGCTTGTGTCCGGCGCGCGCTGGTATTATGCGGCGCTGATGAGATCGGAGGACGCGAGTCGCCTTGTTCCCGGCGAAAAAGCTTCGATGGTTTTCGGACGCTATCTGGGCTCGGCCATCGAGATGGACGTTGAGAGCGTTGGCAACGCCCAGGACGGGCAGTGCGCCGTAATTTTCTCGTCTAATCTCAATATGGATTCCATGCTTTCAATCAGGATGCAGTCCGTGCAGATAATAAGCAAAGAATATTCGGGGATAAGGGTTCCCAAGGTCGCCATATGCCTGACCGGCGAGGGCAAGAGCAGCGTATATACCCTTTCGGGCGTCTACGCAGAGCAAAAGCTCGTAAAAATACTTTACGAAGCGGAGGATTACTACATAGTCGAAAGCGTCGGCTCATCAAATCCACTCAGGGCCGGAGACCAGGTCATAACGACGACCAAGGATCTTTACAACGGGAAAATGGTGAAATGACTGACCGCTAGATTATGTTTGGCGAGGTGATACGGTGGACATAGGGCATAACGTGAGGGAAATATTGCGTGAAATAGACGAGGCGGCGAAGCGCGCGGGGCGAAGCGGCGCGGAAATAACACTTGTGGCCGCCACAAAAACGAACCCTCCGGAAAAAATAAGGGAAGCAGTTTTGGCGGGAATAAGAGACTGCGGAGAAAACCGCGTTCAGGAGCTGCTCGAGAAGAAGTCGCTGGGGGCATATGAGGGAGCGAGGCTCCATTTCATAGGGCACCTTCAGCGCAACAAGGTGAATCGTCTGGTCGGAGAGGTCTCGCTGATTCAGTCGGTGGATTCTTCCGAGCTCGTAAATATGATAGCGGAGAGGGCTTCGGCTCTCGGGATAATCCAGGACATACTGATAGAAGTCAATATAGGGGGAGAGGATGCGAAAAGCGGCGTAGCCCCCGAAAAGCTGGAGGAGCTTCTGGAAATATGTGAAAGCAGGCGCGCCGTCCGGGTCAGGGGGCTGATGGCGATTCCGCCGATAGCGGCTGCGCCCGGAGGAAACAGGCGATATTTTGACCAAATGCACAAGCTTTTTATTGACATAAAGGCGAAAAAATATGATAATATCAGCATGGAAATACTGTCTATGGGAATGAGCGGCGATTATGAGGACGCGATACTGTCGGGATCAAACATGATCCGCCTAGGAACCGCCATATTCGGTCCCAGGCAGCCCCTTCGCTAGCGGGCGGCTGTTCAGACCTCTATATAAGCGAAAGGAAAAAAAGTATGGGACTTTTTGACGAACTTAAAAAACTGACTAAGCCTTACGACGATGAGGACGACGAATTCGACGACGAGGATTTCAGCCCTCGCGCCTCCGAAAAGATACCCATTCCTCAGAGCCCGACGCCTTCGGTTTCAAAGAGCCAGGCGCAGTCGGCTGCAAGGACTCCTTCCGCGAATCCCCGCTCGGCGTATGACTTTGACGAGAAGCCTGACCGCAGGAACAAGGTGGTTAACATTCACGCCACGACCCAGCTCCAGGTCATACTGGTGAAGCCGGACAGATTTGAGAACGCGGCGGAGATAGCGGATCACCTCAGGGAAAAGCGCACGGTTGTGCTCAACCTGGAGTCGACAAACAAGGATGTCGCAAGGCGGCTTTTGGACTTCCTCAGCGGAGTGACTTACGCGCAGGACGGCAAAATCAAGAAGGTGGCGGTCAGCACATATATAATTACGCCCTACAACGTCGACATTATGGGTGACCTTATAGACGAGCTTGAGAACAACGGTCTCTATTTCTAGAAAATAGAAAAAACGAAGGGATGAGGATATATGTTGACTCCCCAGGAAATAAAGGACATGACCTTTACCAAGGCCGTTTTCGGCGGCTATGATATGGGCGGGGTCGAGGACTTTGTAGATAAGGTGGCGGAGGACTATGAGGCTCTTTTCAAAGAAAACGCGATACTTAAGAGCAAGCTCAAGGTTCTCGTGGAAAAGGTTGAGGAATACCGAAATACCGAGGACGCCATGAGGATGGCTCTCCTGTCCGCGAAAAAAATGGCGGACGAGATGATTGAGGAAGCGAAGAAAAAAGCAGAGTCCATGCTCCGCACGACGGAGTCCGGCATATCATCCAAAATTTCCGCGATGCAGAAGCAGGTCGAGGACGAGGAGCGCAGGCTTAAAGCGGCGCAGAAGGTCACGGCCGAATTTGTGGACATGTCCATGAGCCTCTGCAAAAAGCATGTAAACTTCCTTCAAAAACTTGGGGAGCTGAACGAGTCGGAGCTTGAGGAGGAAAGGCCAGCACCTGCGCCGAAGGCTGAAAAGACGGCGGAGGCGGCAAGGGAATCGGAAGACTCCGCGACGAGGGTTTACGGCTCGCTGCAGGAAGATATAAAAATAGCCGAAACAAAAATAACGAGGCCGAAGCTGCCCGAGGGCTGGGAGGACGACGAGGAGCCTGCCGAAAAGAACTCTAAGTCCGGTTTCGGCGAGCTGAAATCCGGCTATAATTTTAATGAAGAACAATAAATAAGAGCCAAAAAAGCGGGCGGTGGGCAAAGGCCCTCCGTTTGCTTTATAGCAAAGGGGAAAAAGAAGATGCCTCAGGATTACAACAAAACGCTGAATCTGCCGCAGACGGATTTTCCGATGCGCGCCGGGCTTCCGGCCAGGGAACCCGAGATGCTGAGGGGATTTGAAGAAGCGGGGATATACAAAAAGCTCATGCGGCACAACGCGGGGAAGCCGCTTTTCGTGCTGCACGACGGTCCGCCGTTCTCGAACGGCGACATACACATCGGCACGGCGCTGAACAAGGTTTTGAAGGACATCATCGTACGCTACAAGAACATGTCGGGCTTCAAGTCGCCTTATGTTCCCGGCTGGGACAACCACGGGATGCCGATAGAGAGCGCAATAATAAAGAAAAACAAGCTCGACCGCAAGAACATGTCGGTTACGGAATTCAGAAACGCCTGCCGGGACTTCGCCTCCGATTTTGTGGGGAGGCAGATGAACCAGTTCAAGCGTCTCGGCGTTATCGGCGACTGGGAAAACCCCTATCTGACGATGGATCCGGCCTTTGAGGGCGTCGAGGTCAGGGTTTTCGGTGAAATGTACAGAAAGGGATATATATACAAGGGCTTAAAGCCCGTTTACTGGTGCCCGCACGACGAAACGGCTCTCGCGGAAGCGGAGATAGAGTACGCGGAAGACCCCTGCACTTCGATTTACGTCAAATTCCCGGTTATCGACGACAAGGGGCTTCTCTCGAGGTATGCGCCGCTTGATAAAATGTATTTCGTGATCTGGACGACCACCACCTGGACGCTGCCCGGAAACCTTGCGATATGCCTGAATCCGAATCTCGAATACGCGCTGATGAAAACCGAGAGCGGGGAAGTCTACATCGTCGCGGCCGAACTCGCGGAAGCGGTGGCGAAGGCGGCGAAGCTTACGGGCTTTGAGATACTGGCGAAAATAAAGGGCGCCGACCTCGAATATATTAAGGCCGCGCATCCGTTTTTGAACCGGGACTCGGTTGTAATACTCGGCGACCATGTGACGCTTGACGCCGGAACCGGCTGCGTCCACACTGCTCCCGGCTTCGGCATAGACGACTTCAACGTGTGCAGGAAATACCCCGAGATAGGCATCACGGTGCCCGTGAACGACAGGGGAGTGATGACCGCGGAGGCCGGTCCCTATGAGGGGCAGTACTATGAAAAGGCAAACGAAGCGATACTCGAGGATCTTAAAGCCAAAGGGCTGCTTCTGGCTTCCGAAAGGATAGTCCACTCCTATCCTCACTGCTGGCGCTGCAAGAACCCGATAATATTCCGCGCGACAGAGCAGTGGTTCGCCTCGGTCGATTCCATAAAGGACGCGGCGGTAAAGTCCTGCGCCGATATAAAATGGCTTCCCGAGTGGGGTTATGAGCGCATGGTGGCGATGATAAGGGAGCGAAGCGACTGGTGCATCTCCCGCCAGAGAAACTGGGGCCTTCCCATCCCGGTGTTTTATTGCGAAACCTGCAAAAAGCCCGTCTGCACGCCGAAATCGATAGACCTTGTGGCGAAGCTCTTTACTGAAAAAGGCTCGAACGCCTGGTTCGAGGAAGATGCGGCAAGCATCCTCGGAAAGGATTTCACCTGCCCGCACTGCGGCGCCAGGACGTTTACGAAGGAAACCGACACGCTCGACGGCTGGTTCGACTCAGGCTCGACGCACGCCGCCGTCTGCAAGGTGCGCCCCGAGCTCCACTATCCGGCCGACATATATCTTGAGGGCGGAGACCAGTACAGAGGCTGGTTCCAGTCCTCGATGCTGACGAGCATCGCAGTCAACAACAAAGCTCCGTACAGGACGGTCATAACCCACGGCTGGACCGTAGACGGCGAGGGAAAAGCCATGCACAAATCCCTCGGCAACGCCATAGCTCCGGAGGAAGTCATAAAGGATTACGGCGCCGACCTTCTGCGCCTCTGGGTATCCTCATCCGACTACCACCAGGACGTCCGCATTTCAAAGGAGCTGTTCAAGCAGCTCTCCGAAATCTATCTCAAAATAAGGAATACCGCGCGCTTCATACTCGGCAACCTCGACGGCTTCGATCCCGATGACAGGGTTCCGCTTGAAAACCTGTGCGATATCGACCGCTGGGCGCTGTCGCGACTCAATGCCCTCGTTGAAAAAGTAAGAAACGCTTACGACAATTACGAGTTCCATCCGATATACCACGCGGTCCACAATTTCTGCGTTATCGACATGTCGAATCAGTATCTTGACATTATCAAGGACAGGCTCTACTGCGAATCGCGCTCAGGCCGGCTCCGGCGCAGCGCGCAGACTGCGATGTACCTTATACTTGACGCGCTTGTAAGGATGCTGGCCCCTATCCTCGCCTTTACTTCCGAGGAAATCTGGCGCAGCATGCCCCACGACAAATCGGCGGATAAGGAGAGCGTGCTGCTGAACGACATGCCCTCCGCGGTTGCTGAATACGAGCTTTCGGAAGAAGAGGCGGGCCGCTGGGAGAGCGTGTTCAGGCTGAGGTCCGACGTTCTCCGCGCTCTGGAGAAGGCGAGGGCGGAAAAGGTTATAGGAAAATCGCTTGACGCGAAGCTGACGCTGTATGTAGGGGAGCAGGCTGCGGAAGCCTTCGGAAAAATCTCGGACATTGATCTTGCCGGAATTTTCATCGTGTCAAAGATCAGCGTGGTTTACGGGGAGGGCGACGGCGCGAAATGCACCGAGTTTGAGGGCCTGACTGTAAAAGTGGAGGCGGACGAGGCTGAAAAATGCGCGAGATGCTGGACGCATCATGAAAGCGTAGGGGCTGACGAGCGTTTCCCCGAGCTCTGCCCGAGATGCGCCGGGGTAGTATCTGAAATGGCCTGACCCTTGCGCGCATAGAGATCAGGAAAACCGCTGCATAATTTTTAAGGGCGGCTTCTGCCGCCCTTTTTGGCCGATTTGAGGGGTGAAACAGTGATATATCTTATCGTGTGCGCCGCCGCGGTCATCGCGGACGTGTTCGTAAAGCAATGGATCGTGCAAAATCTCGATCCGGGCGCGGCAATGCCGTTCATCCCCGGCTTAATCAGCCTTACTCATGTCAGAAATTTCGGAGCGGCCTTCAGTATCCTCCAGAATATGCGCTGGCTGTTCGTTTTTGCCACCTGCCTGTTTATAGCCGCGGCCGTTTGGGCTTTTGTTACAAAAAAAGTAACGTATCCTCTCGGGCTCTGGTCTCTGACCGCGATAATGGCGGGCGCGGTCGGCAACTGCATAGACCGTCTGAAATTCGGCTACGTCGTCGATATGTTTAATTTTGAGTTTTTCGAGTTCGCTGTTTTCAATTTGGCAGATGTATTCATATGCGTCGGAACTTTTATGTTCTGCATCTACCTTCTCTTCCTTTACGAGAAGAAAGAGGTGCTCAGATTCCGCCCGGACGGTGACAAAGATGAAAAAGCTGAGCGTTGAGGTCCGGTCGGGAGAAAGGCTCCGGCTGGACGCGTTTTTGAGGGAAAAGGTCCCGGAGCTCAGCCGCAGCGCAGTGCAGAAGCTCATCGAGGACGGCATGGTTCTCAAAAACGGGAAAGCGGTCAGAAAAAATCACAAGGTCTCCGAGGGAGAGGTTTTCGAGCTGATGCTTCCGGAAATCAGGGAAACTGAAACCCTCGCGGAAAGCATCCCTCTCGAAGTGGTTTACGAGGACGGCGACGTAATAGTGATCAACAAGCCGAAAGGGATGGTCGTGCATCCTGCGGCGGGGCACGAAAGCGGGACGCTTGTGAACGCGCTTCTCAGCCATTGCGGCGACAGCCTCTCGGGAGTAGGCGGCGAAAAACGGCCCGGCATCGTCCACCGACTGGACAAAAACACGTCGGGGCTTATAATTGCGGCGAAAAACGACAAAGCGCACCGCGCGCTTTCGGAGCAGCTTAAGGACCGCAGCCTTTCGCGCGTTTATCACGCGCTGGTCACGGGGAATATAAAAACGGACGGCGGAACCGTCGATGCCCCGATCGGAAGGCACCCTACAAACCGCAAAAAGATGGCTGTTACAGATAAAAATTCCCGCAGCGCGGTCACTCACTACGAGGTGCTGGCGCGCTACGGAGGGATAACCCATGTGCGCTGCCGGCTTGAAACGGGCAGAACGCATCAGATACGCGTCCATATGGCAAGCATAGGGCACCCGATATTGGGAGATACGGTTTACGGACGCAAAAAGCCGGAAAAGGGGCTTGAGGGCCAATGCCTGCACGCAAAGGAGCTTAGCTTCAATCATCCGTCGACGGGGGAGCGGCTCACGCTGAGCTGCGACCTTCCGGATTATTTTACCGAAACAATAAAAAAGCTCGAAAAGATATAAAGGAACGTCCTCGTGACGTTCCTTTCAGACTGTCGAAAAAGCCCTTTGGGCTTTTTCGACAAGGGGGCTTAATGACGGCCGCTCTGCCGCGCCCGTCATGAGAGGTGTCATTTCCGACGTACACGCCGCCGGAAATGACAGATTTGACTTTGTTTCCGCCATTCGCGGCGGAAATTCTGCGAAGCTTT
>JAJUGN010000047.1 GCA_029265975.1 Clostridiales bacterium | reverse complement strand
TGATACTTCTACAAAAAGTCCTTTTGAGATAGCCAGAAAGGCAAGGGAGCTCTTTGAAAAAAATTACACCTGGTCGACTCCCGTGAGAGCCATTACAGTTAGGGCCATAAATCTTGTTCCTGACGATATGCCGCAACAGCTTAATGTATTTGACGACATCAAAAAAAACGAGCGCCGTGAGCGCCTCGACGATACGGTCGACGAGCTTCGGCGGCGCTTCGGGAAAAAGGCCATCTACCCTGCGAGCCTGATGGGGAATATTAAAATGCCCGGAGGAGGAATAAACGAGGTCACCATGCCGGGCATGATGTATAAGTAGACAGGCCGAAGATTTCAAAGGATTTTATGCCGACCAGAAAATATCTTTTAGACATATGTAATATATAATTGCTGTTACATATATCATCAATGTCCGTATACATTCGGTCCGGCGATGGCTGTGGCTCCTATCGACCAGGTCCAAAAAGTACTGGACTACGCGGTAACGGTTATCCCGAGCGAGAAGATACTCATGGGAATGCCGAATTACGGATATGACTGGACGCTCCCCTTTGCAGAGGGATCTGCCGCCCGCTCGCTCGGCAATGTCGCCGCGGTGAATCAGGCGGGGAGAGTGGGAGCAAGGATAATGTACGAAGAAACCTCGCAGGCTCCTTTCTACAATTATTACAGCCAGGACGGGAAAAGGCACGAAGTGTGGTTTGACGATGCGAGAAGCATAAGGGCGCGGCTTTCGCTGGTGTCGGATTACAATCTCGGGGGAGTCAGCTACTGGACGATTAACAGCTTCTTCCCGCAAAACTGGATAGTTCTGGAGTCGATGTATAATATAAAGAAAGTGATATAAAAGCAAAAAGACGCGCGGGCTTTCCCCGCGCGTCTAAGACTGTCAAAAAAGCCCTTTGGGCTTTTTTGACAAGGGCGTTGCATGACGGCCGCTCTGCCGCGCCCGTCATGAGAGGTGTCATTTCTGACGTACACGCCGCCGGAAATGACAGATTTGACTTTGTTTCCGCCATTCGTGGCGGAAATTCCTCGAAGCTTTTTTGCTGTAAACAAGTTTTCCGACAAGCTGAGACGCGCGGGCTTTCCCCGGGCGTCTTTTTAATTTGGCAATGCGCTTTCGGGACAGATGAATAATAATCGCTATGTTTTTTGCCAAAGTTATGCTATACTGAAACAGTACGAAAGGGGGCGTTCCCATGATCAAAAGAATCGGCTTCAAACGCACGCTTGTCAACATAGTGATCACCGTTGCCGTAGGATTCATCTATTTCTATAACAGGCTGCCTGCAATAAACCTGCAGGATACCCAATTCTACGGATTCTTCTTTATGCTTGTTCTGCTTTTCAGCATACTGACCGTGCTTTCCATCGGAGGCATCAGGTCCAATAACGACATAAGGTCCATATTTTCCAGCCTTAAACAGTTTGCGCTCGTGCCGCTCATAATATGCGGGGGACTCGTCGTCATATATCTGGTCGGTTCGATTTTGTCGAGCCCGTTTCTGCGCGCCTCCGCTTACAGAAGCCTTCTTCCCATAAAGGAAGGGGATTTCGTAAAGGACGTGGCCGAAGTTACCTTCAGCCAGATACCCATGCTTGACGAGGATTCGGCGATGAAGCTCGGCGACAAAAAGCTCGGCGAGCTTTCGGACATGGTCAGCCAGTTTGAGGTTGCGGACAACTATACGCAGATAAACTATCGTTCGCACCCGGTGCGCGTAACGCCGCTGGAGTACGGCGATCTGATAAAATGGTTCAACAACCGTTCAAAGGGCCTGCCCGCATATATTTCTATCGATATGGTGACCCAGGAGGTCAGTGTCGTTCGGCTCAAGGAGGGAATGAAGTACTCGGACGCCGAGCATTTCGGGCGCAATATTTACCGTTACATCAGATTCAATTACCCCACTTACATGTTCGATACCCCGGTCTTTGAAATAGACGATGAGGGAACTCCGTTTTGGGTCTGCCCAAGAATAGTAAAGAGAATCGGCCTTTTCGGGGGGACGGACGTTTCGGGCGCCGTGATTGTCAACGCCGTGACCGGCGAGCATAAATACTATGAAGCCAAAGACGTTCCCCAATGGGTGGACAAGGTTTACAGCTCTGCGCTTATTATAGAGCAGTACAACTATTACGGGCGTTATATAAACGGCTTTATCAACTCTGTCTTCGGTCAGAGGGGGGTTACAGTCACAAGCCAGGGATACAGTTATATCGCGCTTAAGGACAATATATATATGTTCACTGGCATAACGTCGGCGGGCACCGACCAGTCAAACGTCGGCTTTATCCTTGCAAACCAGAGGACGAAGGAAACCACCTATTACAGCATACCGGGAGCGCAGGAAAATTCGGCTAGATCCAGCGCTCAGGGCGTGGTGCAGGATCTGGGATACAAAGCCACGTTCCCGCTGCTTTTGAACATATCGCAGCAGCCGACTTATTTTATGGCCCTCAAGGACGGGGCGGGACTGGTCAAGGGCTACGCCATGGTCAACCTGAGGCAGTACCAGATAGTTGCAACGGGCGCTTCGGTAGCCGAATGCCAGAACAATTATGTAAAGCTTCTTGCCCAGAAAGGGCTTGCAAAGCAGGAGGATATTAAGAAGCAGAGCGAAACCGGCGTTATTGCTGAAATCCGGACAGCGGTGCGCTCCGGAACCTCCTACTATTATGTGCGGCTTGAAGGCGACGATTACTTCTATGTGATTTCCGTCGCGGACAGCGAGGAGGTCGTCATCATGAACGTCGGGAACAAGGTTTCGATCGATTATACGAGCACCTCAGGCAGCCTGCGGCTCGCCAACAGGATTGTCAGAAGCTGATGGAATTGTTGTACTATACGGCGCTCAAAGAGGACGAGGGAAGAGAGCTTAAGAGCATACTGAGGTGCAAAATGAAGCTTTCGGCTTCGCTTGTCCGAAAACTGAAGAATGCGGGCGGGATTTTTGTAAATTCCCGCCCCGTATTTACGGATTACAGAGTATCGGAAGGCGATACGGTGAGCTGTGACATTAAGGCGGCGGAGCCAGAAAGCGGAGTCGTGCCCGAGCAGGGAGATATAGACGTGATTTTCGAGGATGAGTGGCTCATAGCGGTCAACAAGCCGTCCGGGCTGCTCACGCATCCCTCAAGGTCAAGATATACAGGGACGCTCGCCAATTTTGTGTCCGGTCACATTGGCGGCGCTTGTCACGCCGTCAACAGGCTGGACCGGGACACTTCCGGAATAGTTCTTTTCTCCAAATCCTCTCACGCAAAGGCTCTGGCGGCCGAGTCCCTTGCGGAAGAAGGCGCGGAGAAGCTGTACCTTGCTCTGGCATACGGCTTTTTCGATGAAAAAAACGGCGTCGTTGATGCGCCGATAAAGCGCCTGCGCGCGATGGATATGCGGCGCGGAGTAAGGGAAGACGGCGAGAGGGCGGTCACTCATTTTGAAACGCTGAATACCTTTGAATGCTTCGGAGACAGCGCCACGCTTCTTAAAATACGCCTCGAAACAGGAAGGACTCATCAGATAAGGGTTCATCTGGAGCACATCGGGCGCCCGCTGCTTGGAGACGCTTTGTATTTTACCGAAAAATCCAGAGCGCTTTCGCATAAGCTTGGAATCGGAGCCCAGGCTCTCCACGCATTTAGGCTCAGCTTCCGCCACCCTTTCTCCGGAAAGCGGCTTGAGCTGGTGTGCGAGGTGAAACGCAAGGAACTCCTTCCGTTTTTTGAGTGGAAAAAGCCCTGATTTTCTTGTTTTTTGTGCTTGACATAAGCGGCGATTGTTTGTATAATCAAAAAGCTGTATTGAATGGCCCAGTAGTTCAGTTGGTTAGAACGCCAGCCTGTCACGCTGGAGGTCGACGGTTCGAGCCCGTTCTGGGTCGCCACTTTTAATATGCTGTTATAGCTCAGGAGGCAGAGCACATCCTTGGTAAGGATGAGGTCGGCAGTTCGAATCTGCCTAACAGCTCCAAAAAAACCCTGTAATCATGCGGATTACAGGGTTTTTTGTTTTTTGTGAAAGATGAGATTTCAGGCTGAAAACCCGGAGTGTCAGATATCCTTGGGAATTAAAATAAAGCTTTGAAATGATCTAATATTACTTAAATGCGTTTACATTTTTCGGCCGGGCAGGCAATCGAAAAAGTATGCACATCAAATTATTCGTGCAATATCCGTTCCTTTCTTAATATAACGCTTTTCTTCCGAACCTTCAGCAAACCATAGAATATAAGCAGAGCAAGCGACAGGCAGAGCATACCTGAAAACAGATTTCCATAAAAGCCCCTCCGATAATACTCCAGTGAAAAATAAAGCGTTAAGTTGTATACGCCAATGCACAGCTCCATTATGAAAACAGACAGCAGCAGCGCGCTTATCCTTTTAAGGTGTCTCAGCCTGGAGTCGATGTCCGAAAAAAGGTCAAAGCCTCCGTTTTCCGTTTTTCTGCGGAAATAAGCCCACCTGAAAATATTACCGAGGTATTCCGCCCCAGCACCCTCGATAAACCTGATGTACTGCCGCCCCTCCGTGCTGGAAGGATGCTTTTCCAGCAGCTCGATGCGGCAGGCGTATTCTCCGGGAGGGCCTTCTTCAAAAGTATAGCGGCACAGGCCTATCGAAACAAGCTGCAGCCCCGCGGAAGACATTTCGTTAAGCCATTTCTCCTCCTTGTCGAAGTCCCACGCCCAAAAAAGCTTATATACAGTTTTTCTGATAAGTATTACCCCCTTATTACCGACTCCCCGTTTTTAACCAGCTCCTCGAGTCTTTTGAGCTCGTTTTCAGCCGCAGTTTTGCCTGAAGCCGTTATCTCATATTCTTTCTTCCTGCTGTCCTCCTCGAAGGGCAGCGCACGTATCCAGCCTTTTTCGAGCAGCGTGCCGAGCGCGCCGTAAAGAGTACCCGCGGCAAGCCTTACCCGACCGCCCGACAGGGCCTCTACCTTTTGCATAATGCCGTATCCGTGCAGAGGCGTGTATAGTGAAAGCAGGATGTAGTATACGGCTTCGGTAAGCGCAAGGTTTTCATTTGGCATAAGATCGACCTTTCATTATATCTGCTGTCGATATATCGTCTGACGATATAGATTATAACCGCCTAAGGTATAATTGTCAATAGGGCGCTGAATCTTTTGCCAATAATATATCTTCATGAGCGAACGCGCAGTTTTTGGAGTGTTTTCAGCCGGGCTGCGACAAGACTTGAGGCTTTTGATTACTTTTCCCGCATATGCTATACTGACATTGCTATGTAAATTTGTGGAGATGAATAAAATGCTGTTTTCTATTTTGCATCCTGAGCTGCTGGAAATAAAAGACAGACATACGGGGGCTGCATATTTCGGAGGGGCGCAGTCCTGGTACTCAAAGGAGCGCAGCCGCAGAGCCGGATGCGGTTCTACCTGCGCCGCGAATATCATGGCATATCTTGCGCTTACGCGGCCGGAGATGCGTTCTCTTTACGCCTATGACGGGATGAGCCTTGAGGATTTTACGCAGCATATGGAGGAAGTATACAGATATGTGACGCCGCGGACGGGCGGACTCAACAGAGTTGAATACTTTTCGGACGGCGCGGCGGATTTCGCGGCGAGCAGAGGCATCTTGCTGAAACCGCAGGTATTCTGCGTCGAAGGAAACATGACAAGGGGGCGCGCACCCGTGTCGGAGTTTATCGGGTTTGCAAAAGCCGGGCTTTCTTCTGATTGCCCGCTGGGCTTTCTGGTCCTGACAAGGGGCAGAGAGAAAAAGCTTCAGGGCTGGCACTGGATAACTATTACGCAGGCAGACATCGAAGAGTCGCGGGTCATTGCTCTGGCCTCCGACGAGGGGGCGCGGAGGAGCTTTGACCTGCGGCTCTGGTACCTTTCTACGCGCATGAGGGGCGGACTTGTTTATTTTACATAAGACAAGAAACAACAATGAGAGCGCAAAAAGAGGCTGCAGCAAAACGATAATTACTGCAGTTTCCAAAGGATTTGGAGCGGGCAACGAGATTCGAACTCGCTGTTTTACCCCGCGAAAGCTAGCTTTCGCGGGGGCCCCGCCTCTTATTTTAACGCGGCTCCGCCGCCGGGTGGAGGCAGCGGTTCGAATCTTTCGTTTCCCTTTATAAAAAAAGCCCTCACACTTTCTCAGTATGAGAGCTTTTTCTCTGGAGCGGGCAACGAGATTCGAACTCGCTACCTCCACCTTGGCAAGGTGGCGCTCTGCCAAATGAGCTACGCCCGCGAAGACGGAAGTTATTATAACAAAATTTGCGGATTTGTCAACAGAAGATAAGAGAATTCCATTAAAAAATGAAATTCTCAATTCCAGTTTTACGCGGTTTGTGGTAGAATATAAAAATATACGAAATACTATGCTGAATTTTGGGAGCGTTATGGGCAAAAGATCGAAGTACAAGGCGGCGAGAGCTTACATAGAGCGTGTTGAAACCGATCCGCGGAGGGGTCTTACCGCCGCGGAGGCCAGGCTGCGGCTTGAAGGAGGCTGGGCCAACTTCAGCGTCGACCCGTCCACAAAAACGGTTCCCCAGATCATATTGGGGAATATATTCACCTATTTCAATCTGGTTTTTTTTGTCCTGGCGGCCTGCGTCGTATTTGTGAAGTCTTACAGAGACCTAACATTCATGCCGGTGATCGTAATAAACACCATTATAGGAATCGCGCAGGAAATACGTTCTAAAATAGTTCTGGACAAGCTGAGGCTTCTCAACGCCCCGAAGGCGCGCGTCATACGCGACGGGAAAGAGCTCCTAATCGATACGGACAACGCCGTAATCGACGATGTCGCCGTTTTTTCATCGGGAAATCAGATATATGCCGACGCGATAGTGCTCGAGGGCACGGTGCAGGTAAACGAATCGCTAATAACCGGAGAGTCCGACGAAATAACGAAAAATCCCGGCGACACCCTTCTTTCCGGAAGCTTTATAATTTCAGGGACCTGCCGCGCGCGCCTTGAAAAGGTCGGGAGGGATTCGCTCGCCTCGAGACTCACCGTTGAAGCCAGAAAGATGAAAAAGAGGCAGCGCTCCGAAATGATGCGCTCCCTTACGATACTCGTGCAGTGCATAGGCGTTTTGATAATTCCCGTCGGGGCGGTGCTTTTCTATAACCAGCATTTCGTGCTGGCGCTCGGACTCAGGCAGAGCGTGGTGTCCACCGTGGGCGCTCTCGTCGGCATGATACCGGAAGGGCTTTACCTTCTTACCAGCGTGGCGCTCGCCGTAGGCGTAATACGCCTTGCGAAGAACAAAACGCTCGTTCATGATCTGGGCTGCATTGAGACGCTTGCCCGCATAGACGTTCTCTGCGTAGACAAGACCGGCACCATAACGGAGCCCGAAATGGAGGTTGCTGGCAGCGTTCCGCTGCGAGTGGACCTATTTTCAGACGAAGAAGTTGGAAGGATAATGGCAGATTATACGGCGGCCATGGATCCGGAGAACGAAACAATG
The DNA here is from genome assembly GCA_029265975.1 of Clostridiales bacterium. Classification (GTDB taxonomy): domain Bacteria; phylum Bacillota; class Clostridia; order Oscillospirales; family Oscillospiraceae; genus DUPK01. The sequence goes on along the minus strand of JAJUGN010000047.1, from coordinate 7,181 downwards.
GCGGCGCTTAAAAAACATTTTCGAGGCGAGCCTGTCAGGAAGGCGGAGGAAATACTGCCGTTCTCCTCGTCGTCAAAGTACGGAGGCGTTTCTTTCGGTGACGGCGAAGCTTATTTTCTCGGCGCGCCGGAGATAATTCTGGGCATCAGATATGAAGAATTCAGGGACAAAATAGAACCTTATTCCTCGGACGGGTACAGGGTGCTCCTGCTCTGCGCTTACGGGGGTTTTCTCAAGGGTGAAATCGACCGTAGCCGCCTGCAGCCGATTGCTCTTATGCTTCTATCAAACAAGATACGGCACGACGCTCAGGCCACCTTCAGCTTTTTCGCCAAACAGGGCGTTACTATCAAGGTCATTTCGGGAGACAACCCTGCGACGGTTTCAAATATAGCCAGAAAAGCCGGAATTATGAACGCGGAAAAGTATGTGGACGCCACCTCGCTGAACACGGATAAAAAGCTCAGGGAGGCCGCAGCGGAATATACGGTGTTCGGCAGAGTCACCCCGTCACAAAAGAAGAAGCTTATCATGGCCCTCAAAGCCGCCGGACACAAGGTCGCCATGACAGGCGACGGAGTAAACGACGTGCTTGCGCTGAAAGAGGCGGACTGCAGCGTTGCGATGGCTTCCGGCAGCGACGCCGCATGCCGCGTATCTCAGCTTGTGCTTATGAATTCCGACTTCGGGGCGATGCCGTTTGTTGTCATGGAGGGACGGAGGGTAATCAACAACATAGAGCGCGCGGCGGCTCTGTATCTTGTGAAGAACATATTTTCCTTCCTGCTGTCAATAATTACGATGATAGCCGTGCTGCCATATCCGGTTACAGCGGCGCAGCTGTCCATGGTCGGCGTGCTGACCATCGGGTTCCCCTCGTTTATTCTTGCCCTTGAGCCGAACAAGGAAATTGTAAGGGGCCGGTTTTTGAGAAACGTCCTGTTCAGGGCGCTGCCGGCAGGGCTGACCAACGTCATTCTTGTAATAGTGATAATGCTTTTCGGGATGGCGTTCAGGCTGCCGTATCACGAGCTTTCGACGATATCGGCGATAATGCTGGCAGAGGTGGGGCTTATCATGCTTTACCGCACCTGCAAGCCCTTCGACAGGATCAGGAAGCTGCTTTGGGGTTCCATGCTGGCCGCGATGCTGATCTGCGTGGTGTTTTTAAGAGGCCTGTTCGCGTTGAGCCCGCTTGGATTCGGAGCCAATATGGTGCTTATAACGGTCGGGCTTGCGGCGCTGCCCGTAATACGCACAATATCGGATATAATGGATTTCTTAAGTTTGAAGCTGCGCGAGCACAGGGAGGCAAAAAAACGAACCACCCTTGTATAGCGCGGAGGAGGAAAGGTTTTGGGGTCTTTGAGATTTTATTTTGCGCTCTGGTGCGCAAAGCTTATTAAGCTTCTTCTGGTCCTTATTGGAAGGAAGGGAACGTATTTTTCGGGCAAGGCCGCCATAAAAATATGCCCCGATTTTCTGGGGCGGATAGGGAAGCCCGGAACAATAATAGGAGTCACCGGCACAAACGGCAAAACAACGGTGTGCAATATGATTACCGACCTTCTTGAGGCGGGCGGTGCGGACGTACTCAGCAACCGGCTCGGTTCCAATATCGACGCCGGAGTGGCTGCCGCGCTGATTGACGGCGCGTCGCTTTCCGGCAGATGCCGGAAAAGCGTTGCGGTGCTTGAGATTGACGAGCGGAGCGCAAGGCTTGTATACCCTTACGTCAAGCCGGACTATATCGTCTGCACGAATCTCTTCCGCGACTCGATGCGCAGGAATGCGCACCCCGAGTACATCGCCTCCGTGCTCACTGAGCATATCCCGGCAAAGTCAAAGCTCATACTTAACGCAGACGACCTTATAAGCTCGGCGATAGCGCCCGGGAACGAGCGGGTATATTTCGGCATGGAGCGTCTCGAGTGCGAGAGCGAAGCGCGGGAAAATATTGTCATGGATATTTCGTCCTGCCCCGATTGCGGACGGACGCTGAAATTCGATTTCAGGCGCTACCACCATATAGGCAGGGCCGGCTGCGAATGCGGCTTTGCATCTCCAGAGCCGGACTACAAGGCTGTTTCGGCCGACTTTGAAAATATGAAGATGAAGGTGCTCGAAAGAGGCGAGGAGCGCGAATACTCGCTTATTTCAGACACCGTGTTCAATATTTATAACGAACTCGCGGCTGTAACCCTTCTGCGCGAGCTGGGCAAATCTCCCGAGGATATAGACAAAGCCCTGCAAAGGACGAAGATTGTCCGGTCGCGCTTCAGGGAAGAAAGCGCCGGCGGGAAAAAGGTGACCATGCTTATGGCAAAGGGTCTCAACGCCGTCGCCTGCTCGCGCGGCTTTGACCATGTGAGCTCTGAGCAGGGCAGAAAAATAGTCGTGCTCATGTACGACGATATTTTCGACGAGAAGGAGAGCTCGGAAAACATAGCATGGATATACGACGCGGACTACGAGTTTTTGAATTCCGACGACATAGTTCAGATAATTCCCTGCGGCGTAAGGGCGCTTGACGGCAAGCTGAGGCTGCTCATAGCGGGGGTTCCGGAAGACAAAATCACGACTCTGAGAAGAGAAAGTGATGTCGCAGGGGCTATACGGTACGATGACGCAGACAGGATATTCCTGCTCTACGACGTCTACCGCTACGAAATCGCCCTCAAGGTGCTTGATGAAGTGATGGCAAAAATCAGGGAGGTTCAGCGATGAAGGTGGAGATTTTGTACCCTGAGATATGCAACCTCTTCGGGGATACTGGCAATATGAGGTATTTGATGAGCTGCCTGAGGGACGCGGAGTTTATCCGAACCGCAGTTCCTGACGAGCCTCGGTTTATGAAAAGCGAGCCTAATCTTATCTATATGGGGCCAATGACCGAGAAATCGCAGGAGAGGGTGATAGAAAGGCTTAAGCCCTGCAGGGACCGCATAACCGAGCTTATAGACAAAGGCGCCTGTTTCCTTTTTACGGGCAACAGTATGGAGATTTTGGGCGAATATATTGAAGCGGACGGCACCAGAATCGAGGGCCTCGGGGTTCTCAAACTGCGCTCCAGGCGCGACATGAAAAACCGCTTCAACAGCCTTTTCCTCGGAAAATTCGAGAATATGGAGATAACGGGCTTCCACAGCAGGTTTTCATCGGCGGAATCGGAGGAGCAGGGCTTTGCCGAGGTAGTGAGGGGCTGCGGCACGAATGCGGCGTCATTGACTGAGGGTGTGAGAAAAAATAACTTCTTCGGCACCTACCTTTTGGGTCCGCTTCTGGTTCTGAATCCGGATTTCACCCAATATTTGCTAAAATTAATGGGATCTGAAGCAAGGATAGCGTTCGAGGACACAGCGAGGAGGGCTTATGCGGCAAGACTGGAGGAATTCAGGGACCCGAAACGACATCTTGATTAAAAAACGGCGGGACAGCTAAGTCCCGCCGTTTCAGATTGTCAAAAAACTTGTTTGCGGCAGAAAAGCTTCGCAGAATTCCCGCCACGAATGGCGGAAAAAAGTCAAATCTGTCATTTCCGGCGGCGTGTACGTCGGAAATGACACCTCTCATGACGGGCGCGGCAGAGCGGCCGTCATGCAATCCCCTTGTCAAAAAAAGCCCTTTGGGCTTTTTTTGACAGTCTCAAAACGGCGGGACAGCTAAGTCCCGCCGTTTCTCATTTGTGAGCATTATAGAAATTTTTCAAATCGTCCTTTATTTCCTGTGGCAGTTCCGATTTTCTTATCCCGCGGATAGCGCCCTCGAGGGAATAGAGCCTGTGGATGCATGCCGATTCGTCGACTGCCCTTATTTTAAGCCATGCGTTTTTGCTTCCCGCTCTTTTCAGGTCCTCAAAAGTGTTTATTCCGACATCCATCAGCTGTTTTTCTACGACGCCTCCAATGTTAGGAAGCCTGGAAAGCTCTCCCGTAAAAATCACTCCGATCAATTACTTATATTCGGGATATTTGAGCACAAAAGCTCACGGTGCTTTTAGGGAGTCCTCTCTCGGGGGGATTCCCGGGCGGATAAGCCCTCCGGTCACGCGTTTAATCGGGTCTCCGGATCGCAGAACGCAAGGCGGCTATTCTCCGCTCCGGAAACATTATACACCTTTTGCCTTATGCTGCCAATACCGTTTATTATGAGGTTGAGCAAATCAACGCGGGCCTTATCCGAGACCGCCGCCGAATAAGCCGATATCCGGGCCTTTTGCAAGAACTGCCGTTAAAGAGCAGAGCTGCAAAACAAAGGCCCGGATATTTTTTTTCTGTTCGGGAGCCGGGAGGCTAAAAGATGCCCGCCAGAATAAAGTAAAATTTTTGCAAGCCGACTGCATAAAAAATCTAAGCAAAAACACCTTTTAATACTACTCTTTACTACTTTAATACCAAGTTAATTCTATTTACATTCACTAAATTCAAATCTAAAATCAAGTAAAATGTTGATTAAATTGACAGGGAAAACCGTAAAAATTTCTATTGATGGATGCATCTTAAAATTTGCCATAAGCACAGCATATAAAAAATTCAACTGGAAAAAAGGAGAGAGTATCTGGTGAAAAAGATTATCGCAATTGCCTTGGCCTGCTTGCTGCTGATTTCTGCGGCAGCTTGCTCCTCCGCTCCCTCTGCCACGCCGACCCCAAGCGCGAAAGCGGCCTCACAGAAGCTTGTGGTAGCGCACAAGGGCGATCCGGGCGGTCTCTTCGCCCAGACCATAGCGAACAGCACCTTCAACGGCCCTATCGACTATCTGCTTTATGATCCCCTCGTTTTCTACGACAACGAAAGCAACAGCTTCAAGCCCTGCATTGCGGAAAAATGGGAGCAGGTTGACAGCACTCATATCAAGTTTTACCTGCGCAGGGATGTATACGCGCACGACGGCAACCAAATTAAAGCCGGCGACGTTATCTACACGTTGAAGACCGGACAGGAATCGAACAAGGTCGCCTCCTATTATGACCGATTTGACCTGAAAGAGTGCAAGGCGGTTGACGACTACACCGTAATCGTCGCGACCAAGACCCCGGACCCCTATCTTTTTTATACGCTTTCCGGGAACGCGCTTGGCATAGTCAGCGAAGCCGCGGTTAAAGCGGGCGGCGGCCCCGACGCTCAGCAGACAAAGCCTACTGCGGGCAGCGGCCCATACAAGTTTGTAAGCTGGGAGCGAGGCTCAAAAATCGTCCTGTCCCGCAATGACAAGTATTGGGGCGGAAAGCCCTACTTTGACACGATAGAGATTCGTATTATTACCGATATTTCGGCGCGTATGATGAATCTTGAATCCGGTGACGTCGACGTCGTGCTCGACCCTGACGTCACGCAGGCAAAGACAATGCTCGGCAACAGCAAGTTCAAGGTGGATAACATTAAAACGATTGCGAGCAATATGTTCCTTATGAATTGCAGCAAGCCTCCCTTCAAAGACGTCAAGGTTCGTCAGGCAATGGCGCTTGCGCTCGATTATAAATCCGATGTAGAGGTTTCAATGAAAGGGTTCGGCTATGTAACCGACAGCATTTTCGCAAATGCCCACCCGGCATATGCGGCGCCCGACGGCTCATATACAAACTACTACCACTATGACCTCGCGGCGGCGAAAAAGCTGATGGCTGAATCAAGCTATCCGAACGGTTTCACCTTTACCCTAAAATATACAGAGACGGCTATTTATCCGGCTCTGGCTCAGCTTGTGCAGAACCAGCTTGCGCAGATAGGCATCAAGGTTGTGCTTGCGCCGACGGCCTCAACGGTTTTCTACACGGATGCAGCGGCGGGAAATTTTGATATGTATCTGGCCGCGCCATCCTTCGCCGATCCCTTCTCATACCTTAATTTCTTTGACGGCAGGGTCAGCTTCCAAAAGGCGAACGGCGGCTGCGGATGGCAGGGGCCGGAGGAGCTTTACACGCTTATCGACAAAGCGAAGGTAAATATGGACGAAGCATCACGCAAGGAGATGCTCAAAAAGATACAGGCCATAATCAATACCAACGTCCCCGCTTTGGTGCTCGGCTCCCAGAACCGAGTTCTGGTCGCAAAAGCAGACGTGCAGGGCATCAAATATCAGGTAAACGGCGACATAATCCTTTCAAGAGCGAGCCGCAAATAGAGAAGCGGCAAAAGCTGAATATGCCTCTCCGGGGACTTCTTCGGAGAGGCGCGATTAATAAAAGCAAGGTATCGATGCTGTAAGGAGCAATAGGTATGCTTAGATACATAATCAAACGCCTGCTTTGGATGATTCCGGTTGTCGTCGGAGTCGTATGCATTATTTTCTTCCTGAGCGTAATCACTCCGGGCGACCCCGTGACCTCGCTTGTCGGAGCCGATGCGCCGCCGGAGGCGAAGGAAGCGATGCGCGCCAAGCTGGGCCTCAACGATCCAATATACATACAGTTTATAAATTACACAGTCAGAATCATAACAAGAGGAGACTTTGGCGCCTCTTATACTACAGGGCAGCCGGTATTCAGCGAGCTTATGATACGCTTCCCGATAACGCTCAAGCTGACCATAGCGTCAGTAATAGTGGCGCTCATATTGTCTGTGCCGCTCGGCATCATATCGGCGGTCAGGAGAAACTCGTGGATAGACAATCTTTCAATGGCCCTGTCCCTGATGGGTGTTTCCATACCGCAGTTCTGGCTCGGGCTGATGACGCTGCTTCTGTTTGCCGTCAAGCTCCACTGGCTTCCCGCGAGCGGCATAGCCGGAATTTCCGGCTGGGTGCTGCCCGTTCTGATGATAGGCGTCGGAAACATGGGCAACTTTGCCCGCACAACCCGCGCCAGCATGCTGGAGGTCATACAGCAGGATTATATGCGAACGGCACGCGCCAAGGGGCAGACGGAAACAAAAGTAATAATCAAGCACGGTCTCCGCAACGCGCTCATTCCGATAGTCGCGAACGTGGGCAATATTATAGGAATATCTCTCGGCGGAGCGGTTATTGCGGAAAGCATTTTTTCGCTCTCGGGCGTCGGAAAATACATGCTCGACGCCATCAACGCGAGAAACTGGCCCTCCGTGCAGGGCGGAATAATACTGCTCGCCATAGCTTTCAGCATAATCATGCTCATAATGGACCTTCTCTACGCCGCGATCGACCCGCGCCTCAAGTCCGAATTCAGGGCGAGAGGACGCAGGAAAGCCGGAAGAAAGCTGCAG
>JAJUGN010000050.1 GCA_029265975.1 Clostridiales bacterium | reverse complement strand
TCAAAGAACTTGTTTACAGCAAAAAAGCTTCGCAGAATTTCCGCCACGAATGGCGGAAAAAAGTCAAATCTGTCATTTCCGGCGGCGTGAACGTCGGAAATGACACCTCTCATGACGGGCGCGGCAGAGCGTCCGTCATTAAGCCCCCTTGTCCAAAAAGCCCAAAGGGCTTTTTTGACAGTCTAACACAAAACCCCGTCTTTCGACGGGGTTTTGTGCAGTAAAAGAGAGGAGTTTTGTACTCAAGGTACTATTTGGATGAGAGCAAGCAGCTCTGGGTATCTATTTAAACTCGGCTTTGTCCATCAGCTTTATGTCCGCCGTAAAGAAGCTTCCGTTCCGATAGAGCTTTACGCTGACGGTATCCCCCACCTTCAGGCTGTTTATAAGGCCGTTGAGCTCGCTGAGGGAAGCGACGGCGACATTGTTCGCGGCGCTGATAACGTCGCCGGGCTGGACGCCTTTTGCGTAAGCATCGGAATTGGCATACACACGGCTTACATAGACTCCCTTGGGGAGCTTGTAAAAAGCATAGGCGGATACCGCAATATCGGAAAGGCGGAGACCCAGGGAGGGTCTGCCCTTTACATAGCCGTCCTTAAGCAAAGCGTCCACTATAGGCTTAACTGTCGTCATCGGTACGGCAAAGCTTATTCCCCTCGGCGATGAGCCGGCAAACAGGGCCGAGTTCAGCATGCCGACCACCTGGCCGCTCCTGTTTATCAGGGGGCCGCCTGAGTTCCCGTTGCTTACCGATGCGTTTGTCTGCAGCAGCGTTGAGGACAGGCCGTTAAAATTTATGTTTCGGTTTATGGCCGTTATTATTCCGTCGGTCATTGAAATGCCCTGGTTCGTCATGTTGCCGATTGCAACGACGGAATCGCCTACCTCAAGGCTGGCAGAGTCAGCAAATTCAGCGGGAGTAAGCCCCGAGGCGTCTATCTTCAGGATGGCGATGTCGGTCTGTTCGTCCTCGCCCACTATGGCGGCGCCGTACTTGGAGCCGTTTTGAAGAATCACGCTTAACGAAAAGGCGTTATAAATAATGTGCTGGTTCGTAATGATGAAGCCGTTGTCCGAAACTATTATGCCGGAACCGCTCTGGGGGCCGTTCTGGCCGTCCGAGTTAACGGACACGACCGAGGGAGCGCATTTTTTGTATATCTGCTGAAGCGTAAGCGGGCTGTAAGCGCCGGGCACTATGCCGATGCCCGAAGGGGCGCCCCCGCCTGAAGAATATATCGGGACAGTCTGCAAAGGAGAAGTCGCGGGAACTAAATTCAAATCCGGAGAGGAGCTGGGCGGAGCCTGAGGCCCCCTTGTGTTCCTGGGTATCAGGGAAAACTTTATAACCCCGTTGCCGGAAGAAAGCTGAAAGTCGTAGTGAGAAAATAGGTATGTCGCAAAGGAGGATATCACTATAAGGGCGACTGCTACAAGACCTATTGCAAAGAACTTTGCAATGCCCGTTTTTTTGGCCTTGGAGCGCTGCTCATCTTCATCGCTGGGCAAAGAGGGCAAAGACGGTGTTTGCGGAGAATAGGGAGCATAGCCGTTTTCCACAGGAGAGGTATAGGCCGAATACCCGATCTCATCCTCCCGCGTGGTCGGATTTGACGGGGTGTCGGTCACTCTGTCGCGCTTTATCCTGCGGAAAATTGACTTTTTGCGGTTTTTGTCTTCGGACATATGCCGATCCTCCCAAGACTGTCTGAATTATAAAATACAATTATGGAGCAATTATGAATGGCCTGTAAATAGTTTGTAAATACGGTCATTTTTTCAGGCTGAGCGTAAAAACGAACTCCGTCACGCCTTCAGAACTTGTCACATACACGTTTTCGTTGTGGTTGTCAATAATTGTCTTGACAATGTAGAGGCCGAGGCCGACGCCGTCCTTGTCGAGCCCGCGGCTGCGATCGGTTTTGTGGAAACGGTCAAAAATAAGGGGGAGCTCCGAGGCTGGTATCGTTTCCCCGCGGTTCTTTACTGAAACGTAGGCTTTTTCGCCTTGCTTCCATATGCTCAGGGTTATGGGCTCTCCGGGTGTTGAGAATTTTATCGCGTTGTCAAGGAGGTTGTAAATCACCTGCGTGATTGAGTCGGCGTCGCCGCTCACAACGACTTTCTCCTCGGGAATGAGCATGTTTATTTTTATGTTTTTTTCGCCCGCCTTGCCTTCCAATCCGAGAGCGGTGTTTTTCAGCACGTTCTTTATGTCGAAGCTGCTGCGCGCAAGAGCGCTGCGGTCGACCGATCTGAGCCTCGAAAGCTCCAGCATTTTTCGAACAAGCCTCGACAGGCGCCTCGCTTCAGAGGAAATTACGCTGAGATAAGTCGCCTGCTTTTCGGGGGGGATGGTGCCGTCTATTATGCCGTCTATGAACCCGGTTATGGTGGTCATAGGTGTTTTCAGCTCATGCGAAATATTGGCTATGAATTCGCTGCGCAGCTTGTCAGACTTTTCGAGAGAATCAGCCATGGAATTGAACGCCGCAGCAAGCTCCCCGATTTCGTCCTTGCGGTTCACGTTGCGCACTCGCACGGAAAAGTCTCCCCGCGCGAACTGCTTTGACGCCGCGGCCATCTCCTTTAGAGGCGCCACCTGCCTGCCGGTAGTCACCGTGGAAAAGACCAGCGAAAGGACGAGGACGAAGCAGGAGGCAAAAAAGAAAATCACTACGAAGGAGCGCCATATCTGAAGCATGGACGAGGCTTCCATAGATGTGAGGACATAGCCCTCGAGTGCGCCGCTGTCCGGGTTTTTTATCAGGCTGAAATAATACTGGCGGGGCGAGTCGAAGAAGCCGCCGAGGGTTCCGGAAGCGGAAATAGAGCTTGTGGGTGAGGCGCTTAAAGAGGATATAAGGGAGCCGGGGACGGCCATCCCTATGTTCCTCGCGTAGCCTTTGTGGTCTGAGCTGCTAACGATAACCCCCTGAGAGTTGCAGATGGTGACCTCGACGTTCGAAGCGGCGGCGATAGCGGATATTATTATGCGAAGATTCCAGTCGTCCAGCTCGGATTCGGTGAGCTTGGCCGATATAGTGCTCTCAATCACCTGAGATGTGACCTTCAGCGACTGTCGCTTGTCCGAAACGATAAAACTATAGCTGACGGACATAAAGGCCGTACCCAGAATAAGAAAGCTCAGAAGTACCATGCCGACCGTCAGCATAAAATTTTTAAGGTAAATGCTTTTCAATTGGGGATGCCCCCTTAAAATTACTGTGTCAGCTCAAACTTGTAGCCCACTCCCCAGACGGTGGTGAGAGCCCATTGGGGACTGACGTTCTCCAGTTTTTCGCGGAGGCGCTTGATGTGCACGTCCACGGTTCTGGAGTCCCCGAAATAGTCGAAGCCCCAAACCTCGTCGAGAAGCTGGTTTCTAGTATAAACCCTGTTGGGGGTTGAGGCGAGGTGAAAAAGCAGCTCAAGCTCTTTCGGCGGGGTGTCGACCTTCTTGCCGTCCACAAGAAGCTCGTAGGAGTCCATGTTGATGACAAGACGGTCGAAGCTGAGCTTGCGCTGCTGCTGCGCCCCGTCGGGCTCGTAACGGCGCAGAACGGCGTGAGCGCGCGCCATGAGCTCCTTAACCTCAAAGGGCTTGGTGATGTAATCGTCGGCGCCCATCTCCAGGCCCGAAATTTTCTCTGTCGTTTCGCCTCTCGCCGTAAGCATTATTATCGGCACTTTTGAAGTTTTGCGTATTTCGCGGCAGACTGTCCAGCCGTCCATAACCGGCAGCATTATGTCGAGAAAAATCAGGTCGGGCTCAAAGCTCTGCGCCATGGAGACTCCGGTTCCGCCGTCCGAAGCGATGGCTATCTCAAAACCGTCTTTTTCGAGATAAAGGCGCAGGAGCTCGGCAATATTGGCTTCGTCTTCCACTATCAGTACCTTTTTGGGCATAGAAACCTCCCTTTTCCGCGAAAAAGACGCGGAACATCAAGAAAAAATAACGCCGGAGCAAATTCCGCAGACGCACCTGAAAACGGCGTCCTTTTTGTACGGAAATCCGCGGAGCTGATCCCCGGCGGCATGTTTTTTATGTAAATCTGTCTTTATTTTATTATAATAGATAAGAAAAACGCGTCAAGAGTGAACAATTTGTTAAATATTAGGCGCGGCAATTATAAAACGGGAGTTTTTACGCTCCCGTTTACATTGATGAATGGATAACCGGACTGTAATATTTCGGGTTGTTTCCGAAGATTGGGTTTATGCCCATTTCCTTCAGGAAGGCCAGGGTTTTTTTCGATACGGCATTGGGATAAATCGTAATGGTTCTGCTGTTTGAAAGATACTTGTTTGGCGCGGCCTCGGCGTATTCGCCGCCAGGATAATCGATTTTCTCTTCTTTTGATGGGAGAAATATCGTTATAGCGCAGTTGCCCGTAGAGTTCTCGTTTTTCGAGTCGTAAACGAGAGATACCCTCCCCAGATTTCCGTCGAGGATATCGGCCTGCACGCAATCCTCAAGGAACCGGCGAAGCTCATCCTGCCGTATATATTCCGTTCTGTTTGCGTAGCCGTTGTCGGTGTAGTTCAGGCTTACGGACAGCACCTCTTCCGGCTTCAGGGCGAGCACCTCCTTCATGCGGTTTCTGACCGCGTTGGGAGAATTGAGCGCTCCCTCAAGCTTGTCCGTAATGCTCCTGTTAGATTCGATGTCGCTGAAAAGAACGTAGCGCCTGGAAACGCTCCTTCCGCTTTTCAGCATGTAGGTGTAGGTTACGGAAATGCTTTTGTCGTAAGAGATGTCCGTTCCGTGCCTGCGGATGTAGCTCTCGTACACGGACTTGTTTGAGATGAGGCTTTTGTGCGCCTCTATCATGTTTCCTATCGCCGTCCGGTCGTCAAAGCTTCCCGAGGCTCCGCCTGCGTAATACGTCAGCGAAGCTACGGAATCGGGGCTTGGAAGGTATTTTTCCATCCCGAAAACATCAAATTCGAAGGCCAGCATCAGCACCACAAGCGACATTGTATATACCAGAAAGCCGAGAGATGTCGCGCGAAATACCCTGAAGGATTTTTTGAGCAGCATCGCCGTGATATAGTATCCGAAAAATCCTCCGAGCGCCATGCATAAGGTCATCGGAACTGCCGAGCCGTCGGAGTAGCCTGAGGCACCGCCGAAGATGACGGAATAGAACAGCGAGCCCAGAACCAGGGATCCGAAAGAGGCAAAGAAGTATTTGAAGAAGGAGCGGAGGGCGGGAACCGCAATGAACTCGGACGCGCTCTCGCTGTGGCGCCTGCGGTATATTATCACCGCGGCGCAGGCGAAAAGGAGGCCCGCGGCGCCGTAAATCGCCAATATGCTCCAGCCGTTGTAGTAGTAAACAAGAGGAGCGCTCCCCGCAGAAACGATTCGCGTCCCCGCCATCAGCTTGTAAACGGGGGAGAGAGAACCGAAGACAAAGGAATTGCCCGACGTAATGCCGTAGGTAAAAACCGAGATGCAGAACCTAAGCAGGGATTCTATGATTATTGCGGCAATATTCAGCACCCCGTAAATCACCACCAGGGCGAAGCCGTTGCCCGTAAGCATCACGCAGAAGGATGCGAAACCGAAAAAGAAAAGATTTTCAAGCGCGAGCATAAGGAGCCAGAGGGGGAGGCTTCCCAGCCCCGAAAGACCGGTGAGAGTCAAGGTGATCGCAGTAGCCGCAAAGACAAAGATGTCGGATACTATAAGCCAGACAAAGCCAGAAAGAAAATTTGTGATGAAAAGCCCCTCCCGGCGCACGGGCAGGGTGTGGTGGGCGCCGACGCTCCTTGAGGTGAAAAGGTAGGAGAAAACAGCAAGCGCGGAGACGACGCCGAATATGAAGCTCATGACGCTCCCCATATACAGGGCGTTTCTGAGCACATACTGCGAAACCGAAAAGCCGGGGTTTGCGCGGAAAGGCCTGCTTGCAAGGGCGACCGGCATGCCGATAGTAAAGGCTATGGTGTAAAGGGTCCATATGGGCCAGAACCGCCTGATATTCTTTATGAATATTGTTCTGTTAAAGAAGGATGTCTCTGAGCGCATAGTCCACACCTCCAAGCTCATAAATAAAAATCTCCTCGAGAGTAAGCGGCACAAGGTCGAAAAAAACCGGATTGAGAGCAGATACCTTTGCCGAAATCTCCCCCGAATCCCCGCGCATTATAAGCGTGAGTATGCGCCCGGAGGAGGACTGGTGGACGGCGCCGAAATTCTGCGGAAGCTCTTTTCCCTCGGGCAGGACGAGCTGCACCTTGGCTATGTTGTCCTGGAGCTCGGAAAGCGCGCGCTGAAGGAGAAGTCTTCCCCTGTGCATGATGCCCACATGGTCGCAGACGTCCTCGAGCTCTCGCAGGTTGTGAGAGGACACAAGCACCGTGGTGCCGTATTCCGCAACGTCGTTCAAAATTACGCTCCAGACCTGGCGGCGCATAACGGGGTCCAGCCCGTCGACAGGCTCGTCCAGTATCAGCACCTCGGGGCGCATGCAGACGGCGATCCTGAAAGCGGCCTGCTTCTGCATTCCCTTTGAAAGCTGCCGCATGGAACGCCTGTCGTCGAACTCGAACACTCTGCCCAGCTTTTCGTAGCGATCAAGGTCAAAGGCGGGATAAATACCCTTGTAAAACCTCATCATGTCTCGGGTGCTCGCCTGAAGAAAAAAGAAAATGTCGTCCGGAATATAAGCGATGCGCTTTTTTACGGCAGGGTTCTCGTAAACAGGCGAGCCGTCTATCAGGATACTTCCCGAATCAGGCCTGTAAACGCCGGTCAGGTGACGGATTATCGTGGATTTGCCGGCGCCGTTCGGACCGACCAGCCCGTAAACCGAGCCTTTTTCCACTCCGAGGCTCAGACCGTCAAGCGCGGTGAAATCGCCGAAGCGCTTCACAACATTTTTTACCTCAATCATTTTTTATTACCTCCAGCGCGGAAATAACGTCCTCGATGCGTTTTTTGAGCTCTTCGGCCCCGAAGCCGAGGTGGAAAAGCTCAAGCGAAGCATCCTCAAAGCGCTTCAGCAGCTCGCTTTTGCGCTTTGCGTCCACCTCCGAAACGTGGCCGGCAAACGAACCCTTTCCCGCCACGGAATATATATAGCCCTCCGCTTCAAGCTCCCTGTAAGCCCTTTGTATGGTGTTGGGATTAATGGCAAGCTGCGACGCAAGCTCGCGCACCGAGGGCAGCCGCTCGCCCTCCGATATGGCGCCGGTTATGAGCAGCCGCCTTAGGCTGTCCTTTATCTGCTCATATATCGGCCTTGAATCCCTGTTGTTCAGGCTTATCAACCAGAGTGCACCTCCAATCAGAAAAATGCGCAAACTGTATTATAATAACTAGTACACACAATACAAATAATACACTTTTTTCGCCTTTTGTCAATGTATTTTTTTCATTTGAAATGAAAAAAATACATAAGGCGCGCCTCCGATCAATATAACCATCGCAGACTGCGAAAAGTTGCAGGGCGGAATCCAAAACAGAATATATTCAGACTTCAAAAAAGCCCTTTGGGCTTTTTTGACAAGGGGGTTTAATGACGGCCGCTCTGCCGCGCCCGTCATGAGAGGTGTAATTTCCGACGTACACGCCGCCGGAAATGACAGATTTGACTTTGTTTCCGCCATTCGTGGCGGAAATTCTGCGAAGCTTTTTTGCTGTAAACAAGTTTTTCGACACGCTCTATATTTTTGGATAGCTATGCGTTTTTTGCTTAAAATGCAAATATTATGCAGAAAAAGCGGTTTGATTCCAATTGATTATGCGTTTTTATATAAAATATTTCAAATATTTGAAAAGGATTAGAAAGTTGCTAAAAACTATGTTATTTTATTAATAAATCTGTTACAATATCTTCGGAAAAATGCCATTAAAAATTAAGGGAGAATTCTAAGATGATTTCACATGGCAAGGAAATCAAGATTTTTACGGGCAACTCTCATCCGGCTTTTGCGGAGGATGTCTGCCGTTTTCTCGGTCTCAGATTGGGAGAGTCGGAGGCGACCTGCTTTTCGGACGGGGAGATTTCTATTTCAATTCTCGAGACTGTCCGCGGAGCCGATGTGTTTGTAATCCAGTCCACCTGTCCCCCGGTAAACGATAACCTTGTTGAACTGCTGATTATGATAGACGCCTTCAAAAGAGCGTCGGCGGGCAGGATAACCGCAGTTATGCCTTATTTCGGATATGCAAGGCAGGACAGAAAAGCTAAAGCGAGAGATCCGATTTCCGCAAAGCTCGTTGCAAATCTCATCACCTGCGCCGGGGCCGACAGGGTTCTGACTATGGATCTTCACGCGGCTCAGATTCAGGGCTTTTTTGACATTCCCGTTGACAATATGCTCGGGAACCCGCTGTTTCTCGAGTATTACATAAATAAATTCGGCAAGATGCTCGACGACGTCATTGTCGTTTCTCCTGACGTCGGCTCGGTGGCGAGGGCAAGGGCCTTTGCACAGAAGCTGGGTGTCGGGCTTGCGATTGTGGACAAGCGCAGGCAGAAGGCCAATTCGAGCGAGGTCAAGAACATAATAGGAAACGTCGAGGACAAGTACGTCATACTCTTCGACGACATGGTGGATACTGCGGGCAGCATTTGCGGCGCCGCAAACGCGCTTGTGGAGGTGGGCGGTGCGAAGGAAGTTTACGCCTGCGCGACTCACGGAGTGCTTTCGGGACCGGCTATCGACCGCATAAACGAAAGCTGCATCAAGGAAATGATGTTCCTCGACACAATCCCTTACCCCTCCGACAAAAAGTGCGACAAGATAGGCTATATTTCGGCCGCCCATATGTTTGCCGAGGCAATTGACAGGGTGTACGAGGAGGTTTCCATTTCGCCTCTGTTCAGATAAGGAGAGAGCATGTTTTTCGGCTTCAAAGGGGCCTCGCGCCCGGAGTGGCTCGTCGCTTTTCTTGGAAATCCGGGTCAGAAGTATGAAAAAACAAGGCATAACGCGGGGTTTATGGCCGCGGATTTTCTTGCCGCAGAGAAGGGCATAAAATTCAAAACCCTTAAATACAATGCACTTACAGACAAGTGCTCAATAGGAGGCTCAGGCGCTTTCGTAATGAAGCCCCAGACCTTCATGAACTTAAGCGGAGAGGCGATAAGGCCGGCGGCCGCGTTTTTTAAAATAGCGCCGGAGCGCATAATCGTGGTATGCGACGATACGGCGCTTCCGCTCGGGAAGCTGAGGATAAGAAGGCAGGGCAGCGCCGGAGGGCACAACGGGCTCAAAAGCATAATATCCTGTCTCGGCACAGACGCGTTTCTGCGAGTGAAAATCGGGGTTGGGTCGCCCGAGAATCCGAACATCGACCTTGTGGACTGGGTGATAGGGAAAATGAGCGACAGCGATTACGGCGAGCTGCTCAGGTCTTCAAAAGAGGCTGTAAGAGCGGTGGAGGCCATTGTCGAGCTGGGCGTGGACGCCGCCATGAACAAGTTCAATTAGCCGCCGTGACTTATATCTGATCTTTGACTTTAATATTTGAAACCGGACGGCGAATACCGTCCGATTTTTGTTGAAAAAACTTTGTTTTTATTGTATTATAAATAATCGACTATCACAAGCGTCAAAGGAGATTGCCATGGTATCGCTTATAAAAAACGGCGTTTACGTCAGTGACGGACGTCTGATTGAAAAACCGCAGGAGGGCTTTCCCGCACCCGACGAGGGCAGGGAAAAGACGATAGCCTATCGGATTATGCGGGCGCACGACGTTTCAGAGGAGCCGAAGAAGATGAAGCTCAAGTTCGACGCGCTCATTTCTCACGATATAACCTATGTCGGCATAATACAGACCGCAAGGGCGAGCGGGCTTGAAAAATTCCCCCTGCCCTATGTCATGACAAACTGCCACAACAGCCTCTGCGCCGTAGGCGGAACGATTAACGAGGACGACCACGTATTCGGACTTTCCGCTGCGAAAAAGTACGGCGGCATCTATGTGCCGGCGAATCAGGCGGTCATACACCAATACGCGAGGGAAGAGCTGGCTTTCTGCGGCGGCATGATACTTGGGAGCGACAGCCACACCCGCTACGGCAGCTACGGCTGCATGGGAGTCGGAGAAGGCGGCGGCGAGCTTGTGAAGCAGCTTCTCGAAAACACTTACGACCTTGACGCGCCAGAGGTGGTGCTTGTGTGGCTGGAAGGGGAGCCCAGGCGCGGAGTGGGCCCGCACGACGTTGCGATTGCGCTCTGCGGCGCCGTATTCAAAAACGGCTTTGTAAAAAACAAGGTTCTGGAGTTTGCGGGTCCCGGAGTAGCGAAGCTGGAGACCGATTACCGGATCGGCATAGACGTTATGACCACGGAGACTTCCTGCCTGACCTCAGTCTGGACTACCGACGAAAAGGTCAGGGCCTACTACGAGAACGTCGGCAGGCCCGAGGCATACAGGGAGCTGAAAATTGAAGGAACGGCTTACTATGACGGAGCCGTAAAAATAGACCTTTCAAAGGTCGAGTGCATGATAGCGATGCCTTTCCACCCGTCCAACGCCTACACGATAAAGGAGCTGCAGGCAAACCCTGAGGCGATACTCAAGGCTGCGGAAGAGGAATGCAGGGAAATCCTGGGCGGCAAGGTCGAACTGAAGCTGAGGGACAAGATAATAGACGGCAAAATAGTCGCCGATCAGGGCTCGATTGTCGGCTGCTCGGGAGGGACATACGATAACCTTGCGGAGGCGGCGGCCATACTCGACGGCGCCTCGATAGGCAACGGCTACTTCGACCTGTCGGTATACCCCGCGTCCGCTCCGATCAGTCTGGCGGTTACAAGGGACGGCACGGCCATGAGGCTCATGTCCTCGGGCGCCGTAATGAAGCCGGCGTTCTGCGGACCCTGTTTCGGCGCGGGAGACACGCCTGCGCATAACGCCTTCAGCATACGCCACGCCACAAGGAACTTTCCGAACCGGGAGGGCTCTAAGCCCGGGCAGGGACAGATAGCGGCGGTCGCGCTCATGGACGCCCGCTCGATAGCGGCGACGGCAAGAAACGGCGGGGTAATTACCGCGGCGACCGAAATAGAGTACGAGGCTCCGAAGTCGGAGTATGTTTACGACAGGACGGTATACGAAAAGAGGGTATACAACGGCTTCGGAAAGGCGGAGCCGGATTATGAGCTTAAGCTCGGGCCGAATATAGCTGACTGGCCGAAAATGTATGAGCTCGGCGAAAATATGCTGATGAAGCTTGCGGCGGTAATATTCGACGAGGTGACCACGACAGACGAGCTTATACCCTCGGGCGAAACCTCGTCCTACCGTTCAAATCCCCTGAAGCTTTCGGAATTTGCGCTTTCGCGCCGTGTCCCGGAGTATGTGAAGCGCTCCAAAGCGGTGCAGGCTGCGGACATCGAGCGCCGCGCCGGAAGCATGCCGGAGGAAGTGATAGAGGCGCTATCAAAGATTTCGGGCAAGCCTCATGAGCTCGCGAAAAACACCGATTTCGTATCCTGCGTTTTTGCAAAAAAGCCGGGCGACGGAAGCGCCAGGGAGCAGGCGGCGTCGTGCCAGAAGGTCCTGGGGGGCGGCGCCAATATTTGTTATGAGTATGCGACGAAGCGGTACCGCTCGAATTGCATAAACTGGGGCATACTGCCGTTTACAATTGACAGAGACACGAAATTTGATTACGAGCCTGGCGATTATGTGTACGTCCCCGGAATAAGGGCCGCCATAACCTGGGGAAGGGAGAAAATCCCCGCCAAGGTCATATCGAAAAACGGCGTACATGACATAACCCTGTATGTCAAGGGGCTTTCAAACGAGGAGAAGAGCATACTTAAAGAGGGCTGTCTTATAAACTACTACGCCTCGCTGAGAAAGGGTAAGTAATGGATAAGATCAAAATGAAGACGCCGCTCGTCGAAATGGACGGCGATGAAATGACCAGGATAATATGGAAGCTTATCAAGGACGAGCTGATACTCCCTTTTGTTGAGCTTAAGGCCGAGTACTACGATCTCGGGCTTAAAGAGCGCGACAGAACGGGCGACAAGGTTACCGAGGAGGCCGCGCTTGCAATAAAAAAATACGGCGTCGGGGTAAAATGCGCGACCATAACGCCGAACGCTCAGAGAATGACCGAGTACGGGCTCAGGGAAATGTGGAAGAGTCCCAACGCCACAATAAGGGGCATGCTTGACGGCACGGTGTTCCGGACCCCGGTCACTTTGGATTGCATAAAGCCCGTCGTGAGGACCTGGAGGAAGCCGATAACCATTGCGAGACACGCCTACGGAGACGTTTACAAGGCCTCGGAGCTGAGGACCGCGGAGGGCGGCCTTGCGGAGCTTGTATTTACGGGCGAAAGCGGGAAAACGGAAAGGCTGACAGTCCAAAAGCTGGGGGGACCGGGCCTCCTGCAGGGCATGCATAACCTTGAAGCCTCCGTCGAGAGCTTCGCGCATTCCTGCTTCAAATTCGCCTTGGACACAAGGCAGGATCTCTGGTTTTCCGCAAAAGACACGATATCCAAGGTCTACGACGGTGCTTTCAAGGAGATTTTCGAGCGCATCTTCGAGGATTACAGGGAAGCTTTCTCAAGGCTAGGCATAGAATACTTCTATACGCTAATTGACGACGCCGTGGCGCGCGTCGTCCGTTCCGAGGGCGGGTTTATTTGGGCGCTAAAAAACTATGACGGCGACGTTATGAGCGACATGGTCTCGACCGCCTTCGGCTCTCTCGCCATGATGACGAGCGTGCTCGTTTCGCCGGACGGCTGCTATGAGTTTGAGGCGGCGCACGGTACCGTAACCAAGCATTATTACCGCCATCTTAAGGGCGAGAAGACATCCACAAACCCCGTTGCGACCATATTTGCCTGGAGCGGCGCTTTGAAAAAGCGCGGGGAGCTCGACGGGCTGCCGGCGCTCTGCGCCTTTGCCGACAGACTTGAAAAAGCGACCTTGGATACCATAAGCGGAGGAACCATGACGGGTGACCTCGCGGCGCTTATAGAGGGGGAAAAGCCCAGGAGCGTCACGACATCGGACTTTATAGCCGCAATCGCGGGAAAAATGAAATAGGCAAAAAACAGGAGGACGGTTCTCGGGAACCGTCCTCCCGGCGTGTCCAAAAACTTGTTTGCAGCAAAAAAGCTTCGCAGAATTTCCGCCGCGAATGGCGGAAACAAAGTCAAATCTGTCATTTCCGGCGGCGTGTACGTCGGAAATGACACCTCTCATGACGGGCGCGGCAGAGCGGCCGCCATGCAGCCCCCTTGTCAAAAAAGCCC
>JAJUGN010000003.1 GCA_029265975.1 Clostridiales bacterium | reverse complement strand
TCAAAGAACTTGTTTACAGCAAAAAAGCTTCGCAGAATTTCCGCCGCGAATGGCGGAAACAAAGTCAAATCTGTCATTTCCGGCGGCGTGTACGTCGGAAATGACACCTCTCATGACGGGCGCGGCAGAGCGGCCGTCATTTAACCCCCCTGTCAAAAAAGCCCTTTGGGCTTTTTTGACAGTCTGAGGGGGCATGAAATGCCCCCTGAATGTTTTTCTATTTGCCCGAGTCGCCGTAGTTTGAAAGGACTCTGGCGGACGGGTCGTTCACGTTGCAGCCTTCCCATTCCTTGTTGGGCATCCAGAAGTCGAACACCATTTCCGCCTGACCGGGATAATATTTTTCAAAAAGCTCGCGGTACAGCAGGGATTCCTTGGTGAAGGGCCTTGCAAAATCGTATTTCGCCGCCGCTTTTTCGTACTCCTCGTCCGAATACCTTGACTCTGCGTATTCCTTGAGATAATCGACCATCGAGTGTCCCATGGCGTCGCTGAAGGCCGCCTTTTCACGGTAAAGAATGCCGTAGGGCAGATAATCGCCCTCGAAGGCGCGCCTTAAGAGATATTTGCCCTTGTTGTAGACGTTCATTTTCTTGGCGGGATCGACCGCCATGACGTATTTTACAAAGTCCAGGTCTCCGAAGGGTACCCTCGCCTCCAGGGAATTTACGGATATGCACCGGTCCGCGCGCAGCACGTCGTATACATGGAGCTCCCGCAGGCGCTTCTGCGCCTCCTTCTGAAACTCCTCCGGGCTGGGGGCAAAATCGGTATATTTGTACCCGAAAAGCTCGTCCGAAATCTCGCCGGTAAGCAGCACACGCACGTCGGTGTTTTCGTGGATGTATTTGCATACCATGTACATGCCTATGCTGGCGCGTATAGTCGTTATGTCGTATGTGCCGAGAATGCTGACGACGGTTTCAAGGGCGTTCAGCACATCTTCCTTCGAAATGACCACCTCGGTATGGTCGCTTTTGATATAATCGGCAACCTCCCTGGCGTATTTAAGGTCTATGGCGTCGGCGGTCATTCCTATGGCAAAGGTCCTTATGGGCTTTCCGAGGGTTTTGGCCGCCACGGAGCAGACGAGGGAGCTGTCAAGGCCGCCGCTGAGAAGAAAGCCGAGCGGCGCGTCCGCGTCAAGCCTTTTCACTATGCCGGCGACAAGCTTATCGTGGATATTTTTGCATATCGTATCGAGATCGTCGTCTATAACTTTGTCCACCCTCGCTATATCGCAATAGCAGATGAATTCGCCGTCGCAGTAGTAGTGCCCGGGAGGAAAGGGAGAGACCTTTTCGGTAAGTCCGACAAGGTTCTTGGCCTCGCTCGCAAAAACTATGCTTCCGGCTTTGGTATAGCCGTAGAACAGGGGGCGGATGCCTATCGGGTCGCGCGCGGCTATCAGCGAATTTTTCTCCGCGTCGTAAATAACCATGGCAAATTCCGCATCCAGCTTTTCGAACATTGAAAGACCGAACTCGCGGTAGAGCGGAAGAATTAGCTCGCAGTCGGAATCGCCCCTGAAAGCGTAGCCCTTTTTTTGCAGCTCCTTTTTGACGGGACGGAAGCCGTAAAGCTCTCCGTTGCAGACTACATAGCTCCCGCCAAGCTCGAAGGGCTGCATGCCGCACTCGTTTAGACCCATGATCGCAAGACGGTGAAAGCCCAGAAGGCCGCAGCCGGTTTCGATGATCCTGCTCGCGTCAGGACCCCTGGAAACCGTCTTGTCAAAATGCTTTTTGAATTCCGGAACCGGAATGTCCGTTCCGCAATAACCCATGATTGAACACATAAAATTTCCTCCCAGTAAAATAAATGTACAGCTGTTTTCAATAGGACGAGCAGCTGTATGCCCGCGGTGCCACCTATTTTACCCAGAGGGTCTCCTTAAGGCTTCCGTATGAAAGCCCGGCCGCTTAACGCGCGGACACGGCGCACCTACTTGCCCGAATAAAACCCGGGCTTTCAGATTGCGGCTACAAAGTGTTATTCATACGGGCCCGATACCCGGTTTGCACTGTCCCGGACTCACTGAAAACTGACTTGCGTACTACTTCTCTTTGTCGACGCCTTTAAGATTATTAAATTATGTGTGATAAGCGCTTGATAATATACAAAAAAGCGGCAAAAAGCGACAGAAATACATCTGCGACGCCTTTGTCGCTCATTTGCTCATTTTTTATTTTTGTATTTTACTCCTAAAAAGCTGTTTTGTCAATATATTTTATAATCTGACTCCAAATGCCGAATAACGCATACTGTGCGGAAAGATCCTGTCAGCTCCTGTAACGCTTTTTTGGCTTTATAAGCGCGATAATAAGGAGCACCAAAAAAACGGCTGCCGACACTCCGCAGAAATCGAGCAGCACGTCCGAAACGAGCGGCCCGCGGTTTGAGATTATCTGTATCGACTCGTCCGTGACCGCCGCCGCGAGTCCCGCAAAAAGGCAGTTGCAGACGCCCTGAAAGCTCACCCTGCTCCTGACCGCCATGAGAAGAGAAAGCTCAATGCCGAGAACGAAGTATTCGGTAAAGTGCGCCAGCTTTCTGACCAGATGATCGGTTACGTTTCCTTTGCCGACAAAAAATTCGAGAACAGGGGCGATTATTTCCAGCGCCTTGCCGCTTTTGATTTTAGACTCCGGAATGCTTTGCAGCGAGTTGCCCCATATGAAAGCGAGAGTCGCTATTATTAGTATGACGAGCAGAAAGGAAAGCAAATTTCGTTTTTTCATGGAGAGAGTTCGCCTTTACTGATATTTTAGTCTGCCTGCATATGATACTACCATTTCATGCCTTTGTCAAAAGCTATATTGGTATCAAACGGCGGCAGAAAAGGTTTTTCGCTCCGTGAAGGCGGGGAAGCCCGGCAGATAAGGCCCGCGCATCAGTCTCAGGGCTAAACCCCGGCGGCGGAGAGGATTTTGTTCGGCGCCGGGGTTCATGGGCGGCTCGGGCGCGGCGTGTGAATATAAGCTACGGGCGGGGCGTCAGGCGCCCCGCCCGTAGCTTATATTCCGCCTGAAAAGGTGAAGTGCAGCAGAGCGGCGTTAAACAAGATTATCGCGGAAGCGATTATCGCGCCGAGGACCCGGACCCACCTCTTGTTCACAAATTCGCCCATGTACTTCTCTTTGCCTGTTATTATAAGCATAGGAACAATGGCTGCGGGCAGGGCGAAGCTCAGGCCTGCCTGGCTCAGGACCAGGGCGTCCATGGGATTTACGCCGGAGATTATTACGGCAAAGCCGGGCAGCATCGTTATAAGCCTTCTTGCGCTGAGCGGCAGCTTGAAACCGACGAAACCGTCCATGATGCTCTCCCCGGCCATCGCGCCGACCGACGAGGAGGAAAAGCCGGAGGCCAGAAGCGCGGCCCCGAAGGTTCCCCCCGAAAGAGGACCCAGAAGCGGCTCGAGCGACCTGTGCGCAAGCTCGATTGAGTCAACTGCGACGCCCCTGCCGTAAAAAACCGCCGCAGATACCACGACCATGGACGCGTTCACCACAAAAGCTATGTTCATGGCGACCGCAATATCGATTTTCTCCATAAGCAGGTGCCTTTTTCTGTCTTCGCCGGGGTTTCTGAACTGCACAAGCTGAGAGTGCAGGTAAATAACATGAGGCATTACGGTCGCGCCCATCATGGAGACCGCGACAAGCGTGGCCCGGCCGTTCGGAATCGAGGGCACAAGCGTGTGCATTACCACCTGACCCCAATCAGGCTTCGCCAGAAAAAGCTCGACGGCGTAAGCCGCGCACACTACCGCGATAAGCCCCGCTATTACTTTCTCAACTGTTTTCTGCCCGTATTTCTGAAGGTATATTATTCCGAAGGTTACAGCGACGGTCAGAAAAGCCGACCAGACGAGCGGTATCCCGAAGAGAAGGTGAAAACCCAGAGCACCGCCTACAAATTCTGCGAGAGTCGTAGCCATGGCCGCAGCGGCCGCCAAAATATAAAAAAACCAGTTTGCGCTTTTCGGGAAGGCTTCCCGGCACATTTCCGGGAGGCTTCGCCCCGTCGCTATGCCGAGCTTTGCCGACATTATCTGGAGGAAAATGGCCATAAGATTGCTGAGGAGTATCACCCACAGCAGGGAGTAGCCGAAATGTGAGCCTCCGCTTATGTTGGCCGCGAAGTTGCCGGGGTCTATGTAGGCGACGCTCACCACAAACGCCGGCCCCATAAATTTGAAAAAATTTCTTGTTTTATTCCTTGCATTTTCTGCGGCGTATGCAAGGGCGTTTTCGGGCCTGGAGCCCGTTTCAGTTAAATCCTTCATTTTTCACGTTCCGATCAAGTATTTCCCTAAGCTAAAAATATTCGCCTGATACAATTTATGAAACGGAAAAAAACAAAGTTACAGCGGAATATGCAGGCCCCGGGGCCTATTTCCCGCAAAGGCGTCATATTCTGAAGCGAATATGTTTTAAGGGAGGTTTTTTATGGAAAACGATTTTTAAAACATTCAGCGAATATATGAAAAAGGAAGACAATTCCCTTACGGCCTCCATGGAGGATTATCTTGAAATGATATTCCGCCTCTCCCAGAGCACGGGCTTTGTAAGGATACACGAGCTTTCGGAGGCTTTGAGCGTACAGCCGCCCTCGGCCACGAGAATGGTGCAGAAGCTGAGCGAGCTGGGCCTTATAAAGTATGAGAAATACGGCTATATAATGCTCGAGGAGGACGGCAAAAGTGTGGGCGCGATGCTTTTGAAGCGTCACAATACCATAGAGGCGCTCCTTAAAATCCTCGGCGTGTCCCAGCATGAGATATTATCCGAAACGGAAAAGGCAGAGCACACTCTTAGCGGCGATACGGTGCGCCTTATAGAAGAGTTTATTGGGTTTGTAAGGGAAAACCCGGACGTTGCGATCAGATACGACGCTTTCAGGGAGAGAGGAGGGGAGCAGGCCGCCGGAAAAGAGATTTCCCAGGCTCCCTGACAAAGGCCTCGGGGGCAACAGCAAAGAGCAATTGCATTTCAACGAAATTTCAAGATTTTGCGTAAATAATAGCCGGTAAGACGCCTTATTTCCGCGCAAGGATTGCAGCGTTAGCGCCGATGTGGTAATATGATGACATAATCGGGCGTATTTTATAAACGAAAGACAGAGGCTTTATTTATGATGATTTTGCTTACCGGTGGAGCGGGCTTTATCGGCTCCCACACGGCGGTCGAGCTGATGTGCGCCGGCCATGAGGTCATTATCGCCGACAACCTGGTCAACAGCAAGGAAAGCGCGCTGAAGCGCATAGAAATGATCACCGGGAAAAGCGTCAGGTTTTACAAGCTGGATGTAGCCGACAGGAATGAGCTTGAAAAGGTTTTTGAACGGAACCCCATAGAAGCTGTAATCCATTTCGCGGGGCTGAAGGCGGTTGGAGAGTCGGTCGGAAAGCCGCTGCTTTACTACCGGAACAATCTGGACGCTTCTATGACCCTGCTGGAGACTATGGAAAAGTTCGGCGTCAAAAAGCTCGTGTTCAGTTCGTCGGCCACGGTCTACGGCGTGCCGGAAAGAGTTCCTCTTGTCGAGGGAATGAAAACCGGCTGCACTAATCCCTACGGATGGACGAAATTCATGGCGGAGCAGATAATGACTGACGCCTGCGCCGCAGACGGGGAGCTGTCGGTGGCCATATTGCGCTATTTCAACCCTATAGGGGCGCACGAATCCGGCCTTATCGGCGAGGAGCCGCAGGGGATACCGAACAATCTCCTGCCCTATATCACTCAGGTTGCGGTTGGCAGGCTTGAAAAGCTGAGGGTGTTCGGCAACGATTACCCGACGAAGGACGGCACAGGCGTGCGCGATTACATCCATGTCGTGGACCTTGCCAAGGGGCATCTTGCCGCCATAGACTATGCCGCGAAGAGCAGGGGGGCCGAGGTTTTCAACCTCGGCACGGGAACGGGATACAGCGTTCTCGACATTGTCAGCGCCTTTGAAAGAGTGAACGGCGTCCGTGTGCCCTACGAAATCGCCCCGCGCCGTCCCGGAGACATCGCCGAATGCTACGCCGACCCGGAGAAGGCGAACAGGCTCCTCGGCTGGAAGGCGGAAAAGAGTCTGGACGACATGTGCCGCGACTCATGGCGCTGGCAGAAGAAAAACCCCCAAGGCTTCGACACCGTGCTGTAAAAGCCATTCATTCAAAACCAAAAAAGCGACCGCTCTGTGAACGCATTCGGGCGTT
Organism: Clostridiales bacterium; assembly: GCA_029265975.1. GTDB lineage: Bacteria > Bacillota > Clostridia > Oscillospirales > Oscillospiraceae > DUPK01. Next base: position 76,523 of record JAJUGN010000003.1, on the reverse strand, counting down.
CGCAGGGCGGTTGAAACTGTCAAAAAAGCCCTTTGGGCTTTTTTGACAAGGGGGTTAAATGACGGCCGCTCTGCCGCGCCCGTCATGAGAGGTGTCATTTCCGATTTACACGCCGCCGGAAATGACAGATTTGACTTTTTTTCCGCCATTCGTTGCGGAAGTTCTGCGAATCTTTCTTGCTGTAAACAATTTCTTCGACAGTCTGCACCGCCCTGTGAACGCCTTCGGGCGTTCGCAGGGCGGTTATCGCACGTTAAGAAAACTAAAGGTCAAGATAACCGTTTTCAGCGCGGTAATACAAAAAGCCGTTTTCCTGCGCCGCGGCTTTCACCTTGTGTTCGCCAACCGGGTCGTAACCCCCGTCGGTGAGCATGAAAATCTTCATGCCGAATTTTTCCTTCAAATATCTCAGCTTCTCAACATCGGACACGTCGAGCGCCGGCGGGTTTTCGACGCATATGCCGCTTAAAAAACACGCGGTGTAATGATACAGAAAGCCGGTGCCGTTATTCTGAACCAATATCAATTCGGGAAAATGACCGCGCAGCCGCCGCAAAAAGTCGGCGGCCGAGTAGAGAAGAGCGTCTTTTTTCGACTCCGGCAGACTGAAATACTCGATGTCCGCAAGAGTGTCTATGAATATCCCGTCAAATCCGAGGTTGAGGTGGAGGTCCATTATGCGGTCCATGAGCAGGGACTGCCATTTTTCTGAGCTGAAATCCGCAAGAAGATTGCCGTAAGCCGCGTTTATGAGGGGCTGACCGCCATTATCGAGAAAGTCTTTTTCGGACAGCTCGGAGCGGACGACGCTTTCCGGGCTTACCTCGATAAAGCTCAGATAGGAAAGCAGCAGAGTGCCGCTCCGCCTCAGACGCTCCAAAGCCGTCTTTTCGTGACCGGAAGCCTCGATGACGGCGAGGTCGTATCGAGCAAGCTCGTTTTCGCGACCGGAGCCGTAGTACACGGTAAAGCTTGAAACTTCGTCCATCTTCATATATTTGAATGGTCTTTTATTCTGGAGACGTACTCGGATTTTACGAAGCAGGTTTCGCAGTCGTTGCCGTGAGCCCTGCACCTTACATCCGGGTACTCCCAGCATTTTCTCGACTTTGCCTTATACGCGGGGCATTCGGAGCATATTTCCTGAGGGGAAAGACGCATCTCCCAGCAGGGTCCGAGAGGGCCGTCGACGGCGGAGCATTCCTTCTGTTTTTTCTCGAACCAGCCGACGAGAGCTTTTACAACCTTGGGGTCAAGCTGGGAGCCGGCCGAGGCCTTAAGAGATTCTATTGCAAGAGGGAAGGGCAGTGCCGGCCTGTAGTCCCTCGAGCTGATAGTCGCGAGAAAGGTTTGTATGACTGCGAGTATCCTGGAGCCCATTGGAATGCTCTCTCCCGAAATGCCGGTGAGGTACCCATGACCGTCGTAGCGCTCATGGTGATACAATATGCAGCTTGCGACGCTGGAATTTCCGGTCGTAGTTTCAACGAGGGAAGCCCCCACCTTCACATGCAGCTTCATGGTCTCGAACTCCAGCTCCGTGTATTTGCCCGTCACGCCGAAGAGGTCTTCCGAGAGGCAGATAACGCCGATGTTGCTCAAAAAGGCCGCGAGAGCTATGTCCTGGGTTTCCTCCGCGCTAAGGCCCAGCTCCCGACAGATGATCATGGCGTACCGGTACATCAGGTGCGAATAGCCTACGGTTGAGGGCTTAAGGCTGTCCACAAGGTTGGCCATCATCTTCAGAATGTCCATATTTGATTCGGCAATTTTTCTGAAGTTCTCATAATGGCTTATTATGTCGCTAATCCTGGTCATCATTATATGAAGCGCCGACATATGATAGCTTTTTACGGCGTGAGAGTTCAAAAAGTAAAATACGGCGACGTTATTTCCGCTCCTGTAGAAAAGCACGAATTTAATGTCGTCGTTGCCTAAGCAGCCTTTGATTTTTCCGAAGCGGTCGTCAAAATCAGAGAGATACAAGCTGTCCGCATCACCGGGAATGCTCATCAGAAATTCGAGCACGGAGGCGTTTTTGAAAAGCTCCATGCTTCCTTTTTCTATTCCGAGTGAGGTTTCAACAACGACGCTTTCCTCCCTGCGGCACAAGAGCACGGCTCCGTCGGCGCATATGGTAATAAGCGCCATCTTCATCACCATTTCGATTATGGAGCTTACATTTGTGATGAAGCCGGAAATCCTCTTGGAAGCCCTTTCGGATATTTCAAATTCCTCGGCCTGATAGCTGCTGTCGCTCAGCTTGAGCAGGCAGGAAACGATATTCCCCGCCTTGCTGCCGAGAGCGTCAAGCGCTTTTTGCGTCTTAGGAGGGACGTCTTTTATCGGTCCCGCCAAAATAAGCATTTCCTTTGAAAGCGGTATTACCAGAAGGCTTACCTGTCCTTCTTTTATCTCCATAGTCTGCGAGAAAATTACGTCGGTGGGAATTGTCAGGGGCATGGTGTAGGCGTCCTTTGTGTAAGGTGCCAGGCCTATATAATTCGGAACGATATTGAGCTCGCTCTGTACCGCCTGACGTATGGACCTCAGCGTAAAGCAGCTCCTGCTCTTCTGATCCAGTATGTAAAGGGCGTAGGAATTGCATTCGATAAGCATGCTCACGGTTTCCAGAAGGCTGGAGAAGGCCTTCTCAACGTCATTACTGCAGCCGGTTAGCTCGAGTATCCTTGAGTCGAGCGTTTTTTGGAACCTTATTTTTCTGAGCTTCCAATCCTGCCATATCGCAAACGCGATGAGGCACAGCACAAGCAGTATAAGGCATTGTACAAGCAATCTGTAAAAATCCATATTTCAGCGGTTCACCTGCTTTTCGTCTTCGGCAAGCGCGTCTTCCACTGCCTTCCTCTGCGTAAGCTCGACCAGCCGGCGCTTCAGCAGGGTTATATGTATTGAGTTGTACAGGCAGAGCCAAAACAGCATCAGGGTGGAAAGCAGCAGCAAAAGGGTCGGCGGATAGCCTATGCGCAGGAAAGAGGCAATGTAATCGACAAGGTTGGGAACAATCGACAAGACAAGGATCGCAAGGCAGCCGACAAGCCAGAAAACAGAGTATCTTTCGCCGATTTTTTTTATCAGCAGCAGTCTGATGGTGCCGATGATGAAGAGCATTCCGAAAAGGAACACCATGATTCTTATGGTAAAATTCATTTTTGCTCTCCTTTCGATGCGGGCTTCTCGTTCCTGATTGTGATAATCAATATGGACAGCAGTATCTGCAAGAGGTAAACCAGGGGCTTCAGCCCGGAATGCATGCTCACGCCATGCTCGCGACGCCTTGCGCTTATCGGAAGCTCCCTGACCGTATATCCCATCTTCAGCATTTTCACGAGGATGTCCGCGTCCGGGTAATCGTCGGGGAAGTGGTTGTACTCCGAATAATAGCGGTATATTTGCCTGAGGTAGCCCTTAAAGCCGGAGGTGGGGTCGGTTATCGCTGCGCCGGTTATGAGCTTAATAAGAGCGCACATCATTCTTATGACTATTTTCTTTGAAATCCCCGCCCCGAAGTTTCCGCCCTCCATGAATCTTGAGCCGATAATTATATCCGCCTCTTTGTTTTCGAGGCTGCAGATGATTTTGAAAAGATCCTCCGCCCTGTGCTGACCGTCGGAGTCAAACTGCACGACGTATTCGTAGCCGCGTATCGAGGCATACTTGAAGCCGGTCTGCAAAGCCGCGCCGTAGCCGAGGTTGAAGGGATGCGTAATCACCTTGACGCCCCTGCTTTTCGCCACCGCCTCGGTGGCGTCCGCGGAACCGTCGTTGACAACAACGATATCGGCGTTCAAATTCTGGCCTAAAACCTCGTCGAGCACCCGGCCGATGTTCTCCGCCTCGTTATACGCCGGCATGATTATAAGCCCTTTTGTCATTTTCAAAATCCCCTTGCCTTATCTCTTTTGGAGCTTGAACGCATATCCAGAATAAATAATCCGCCGCAGACGGTGCTGGCGGCCGCGGAGCCGAAGCCGATGCCCGAAAGGCCAATGACCTTGATAAGGCACATGTCCAGCGCGATATTAAGAGCAAAAGTAAACAAAAGGATTATGAGCGGCTTTGTGATTTTTTTGATTGCGAGGTAGTATCTCAGACACAAGACGATGACGCTTTGTCCAAGTATCCCGAGCGAGTAGCCCGACAGTATGTCGCAGGTGTATTTAACGGAGTTTTCGTCAAACGCGCCCCTTTTGAAAAGTATCGTAACCACGGGGTATCTCAGAGCAAAGAGCGCGACCATCATCGGTATGGTAATCGCCGCCATGTATTTCAGGGATCTTATAAGCAAGGCCGTCGCTTCCGCCTCTCCGGATTTTTCCTCCCCAAGTCTTGCCATGACAGGAAACACGGCGATGCCTATCGCGGAAACGAATATCCATACAGGCATCTGCGAAAGCCTGTATGCGTAATTCAAGGCGGCGACGGCGCCCTCGCTGAGACCGGAGGCGAGGTATCTTTCGATGAAAAGCGTGGCCTGCGAAAGAAAAATCATCAGAGCGTAGGGAAGAAACATCCTGAAGGCGAGCCCCAGGTATTTCAGAACATCGCGCAGCCACAGTCCTGTCCGGCTCAGCAAAGAGGAGACGCTTATAAGCCCGTACCTGAACAAAGCTGTCCAGACAATCGCCGCCTGTGCTATTACACCCGCCAAAACAGCCGCGGATATTATAAGTATGCCGGTTTCGGACGGTACATGGCGAAAGGCGGAAAAGATTATCGAAAGCAGAAAAACAAGGTTAAAGACTATCGACGAGCTTATTCCCACCGTGAGCTTGTCCGAGGACTGCAGCAGGGCGTTGCCGGCGTAAAAGAAAGGGTAAACCACAAGCACGGGCAGCATGATCCGAAAAGCGGAAGCAAAAAAGAAAGGCAGTTTGTCCGAGCGCATCCCGGAAAAGAACAGGACAAGCGAGCGCTCGTTTACGACCAGCAGAGCCGCTATGCATGACATGATCATAAGAAAGGAAATCAGAAGCGAAAGCAGAAGGCGGAAGGCAAAGTCGCCGCCCTTCCTTATTCGGGCGGAGGTGAAAACAGGGATGGCGCTGGTGCCGAGAGAAAAGCCGATGACGTTGTTGCCGACGGTGTCGAGCACAAAAAACGCCAGAAGAAAGGCGTCGGCCTGGGCGGTGGTGCCGAGGTAGGAGGCCAGAAATATGTCCTTGAAAAAAGCCGAAAGCGCCAGGAATATGTTGAGCGCCGCTATAAGAGCGGCTATTTTCATTCGGCCTTCGAGTCTGAAGATTTCCTTAAAATTCATCATAAGTATTTCCCGAGTTCCAGGCGCGCAGGATTTGTTTTTGGCGCCCGAAGATATCCGCACGGCGGAATAATCAGTAGCGGCGTCTTCGCTTCGCCATTTCCTCCCTGTATATGAGAACGGCCTGGATGCAGTACGTTATTCCCGGCAGCGGGTCGTGAAGCGAAAAGATCTGGTCCTTTGTGTTCTTCATGCTGAACCAGGAGGGCCTCGCTTTGAAGCGGTTTTCCGATTCGATGAACCATAGTATGTCGGTAAGCAGGCATCTGAGCCGCACGCCCTTTTTGTAGTCGGTATAATCCGTGACGGGCTCGCCGAAGGCGGCCTCGATCATTTGTCTTGTAAGGTCCACGCCGGCTTCGTAGCAGATTTTCACGCATCCCGAGGGGCGGGCGTTGATTTCCATTATTTTTGCAGCACCGTCCCTTGGGTCCTGTATAAGATCAATGTCCGCGCAGCCGCGCCAGCCCATAAGCTCCAGCAGCCTGGAACAGCTTTCGACGATATCGGGGCGGTCTACCGTAATATTCAGAGTGCTTGTTCCGCCGTCGGTGGGGTACCATCTGTTCTTGGAAGAAACCACCAAGCTTTTTATATGGTGTTCATTGTCTACGAACACTGAAACGATATACTGGATGTCGTACTGCGGTATGTATTCCTGGACTATGCACTCAGACAGATCTATTTTGTTCTCAAGGCAATATTCAAGGAGCTCCTCTGAGGATTCTATTCTCCGAAAACCGATTGAGCCGAAGCTTTTCCGCGGCTTAAGTATGATCGGGAAGCCGAGGCCGGAGGAAATGATGTCATCGGGTGTTTTAACGCCGAAAAGGGTCTTGGGGCAGGGGATGCCGTTTTCCATGCAGATCTTCATGGTGTTCAGCTTATCGTAGGCGGCATAAAACAGTTCGGGCTCCACCACGGCTATCTTCGCGTAGCGCTCAAGCCTTTCCTTGTTCAGCGACAGCAGCTCCGCCGTAGGGTCAGTCGTCGTAATAACGAGATCGTATTTGCCGGTAACCAGCGCCGACTCGATGGCCCTGAGCAGATTTTCGGGGCTTTTTTTGACCGAGCGGTCGAGAATTCTGTGGTCAGGATATCTCGACGACCAGCCGTTATCAAGCCGGGAGCCGTTTATGGTAGTGACGGTGCAGCCGAGACTTTTGAGGGCCCTCGACATGGGGAGAACCTGCCTGTCCTTGCCGTCCGCGAGGAGAACGTGTATTTTTGTATAATCTATCATCGTAAAACCACCAAATAGGTTTTAATATTTTTTGAAAAGATCATTTGTATCGCCCTGCTTTATATAGTAAACGACCAGATCGGCGTCTTCGTAATACACGTTCAGCTCCCCGTGGGCCTCCCTGTATTTTTCTATCCATTCCGCAAGGGCGTCGCTGTCCCTGAGGCGGGCCTCGTACTGCTCAAGAACCAGGCCTTCCAGGGAGTCCACTTCGTCGACAAACACGTTCTTCTCGTAAAAAATAAAAATGTTGGGCAAAACCACCTTAGTGGCAAGATCCGTGATTTCCTTATCCGAGGGGTTGTAATTAGCGACAAAGTCAGCCGACTGAATGTGATACGCGGTGCCGTATGAAAGCGCATAGCCTCCTACGAAGCCGGAAACGAGGTGCCATTCAGTCGGACGGAAGCTTGAGTTTATTCTGAGGTACTGCTCGACGGCTGCGTCGGACTGAACCTTGTAGGGGATAATGGGCGTAAGTCTTGTGCAATAAATGCTGAAAGCAAAAAATACAGCCGCGAGCCCGAGCTGAAATGCCGACCTTATGCCGGCTTTGCGTATCGGAAGCAAAAGGATGTTGAAGGATACCCCCACGAGGACGGGGATAAACAGGTTCCACATATCGCCGAACCTGTTGGTTATGACCTGGCTTTTTGTCAGCGCCGGACCGTAATATATGAAAAGGAAGTATGCGGCTCCGTATAAAAATACGAACATATAGCTCCGGTTCAGCTTTTTTCTTATTAAACCGCCTATCAGAAGCAAAAACACGAGGCCCAAAGCCGCAAAAGAGGCAAGGTCCACGCCCCTGACGGGAGGAAAGAAGTTATCGTAGATTTTAGAGAGCAGGTATTCGGACGAGGAGGAATGCACCTCCTTGCCGAAAAGCAGGCCAAGCCCCAAAGGAAGAAAAGAAATAAAAATGCAGAGCATGCCGGAAAGCACCGTGTTCAGAAGCCTTTTCCAGCTTCTCTTCAGATCGGTGACAAGAAACACAAACACTATTATGAAAGCGCCGACGCCGCAGAATACAAGAGCAATGGAATGGACAAGCCCTATAACGGTGATCCCGGCAAACGCGGTGAACAAATCGTCGCGTTTGCCTTCGGAAAGATACTTTATGTAATAGTAGAAGGTAGGCATTATGAAAGCGAAGGCAAATTCCTGGGAGTTTGTCGCCGCCTGCCTTACCCAGTTGTCGGAAATCAGCGGCCACAGAATGCCGAAAGTTATCGCCGCCACAACGCCGCTTGCCTTGCTTTCCGTAATCCTCGAGGTGAAAAAGTATATGCTGAGCGTTGTCAGAAGCCCGCTGACCGGTCCGGAATAGTTTAATATATACAATGGGTTTATGGCGGAAAACTTGCGGAGCGTCGCAAGGTAGATGTGAAAGCCCTGGGGGTATATGCCGTCGTGGAATACCATGCGGTTTTCTATATATTTCATCCAGGCAAGCACGACGCTGCTGTCGGACATGGACGGCGCCGGGTGGATAAGTGCGTTGTATATCCTTATATACAGCGAGCAAAGACAAACAAAGAGCAGAAGAATGTTCGCGGGATCCCTGAAAGCTGAAATAAGCTTGGAAAACAAGTTCTTAAAGCCTCCAAAAACCCTTTTTGCAAGGGCTTCGGCCGGAATAACTCCGTCCGCGAAATCCATCAACAAGCAATTAATTTTATAAAAAATACCGGCAGTCTTTTCTCCGCCCTTTTTCAGCAGCAAAAAGTTCAGAGAGACCATGAAAAGCACAAGCGCGATGAACTCGTAAAGCTTGATCACCACAAGCAGATATCCCAATATTATGTAAAGCAAAACCGCCTTGATGAAATTACGTGCCAGGTTATCGAAGGACCCGCCTTCCCTGTATCTGAAGATAAGCATCGGGAAAACAATAAAAAGGAAGATGAAGCTCAAAAGATAATGAGCCATAGCGTTTGCATGATTTGCGATGCTTGCATATGGCACCTTGGCTCAACTCCTAAACTGACTTATAAATATAATAGTCGGTCTTGTTCATGATTTTCAGCATGTCAATCGTCGTAAGAACGGAAAGCAGGACAGTGCCTGCGAGGAGGCCCGTTATCCCCCAATAGTAGTCAAACCACCTGCTGAAAACAAAGCCGACAATAAAATTGAGGAGCAGGGAAATGAAAAGGTTTTTAACCACGCTATCGGGATGGGAAAGCGAAAACTGTATCACGATGTTTGCAAGGCAGACGGACAAAAAGCAATAAGACAACGCTCCGACAAAATATACGAACATTGTTGTGCTGTTGAAAAAGATATCGAGGCTGATGCCGAACGGGGCGTAATTCCGGATAAGAAATATGGCGGCCGTAACGGACACGGCGCTGAAAACCGCGCTCAGGAAGATTGCCGCGAGGCTTTTCACATAATAAGGCAGGCTCTTGCTCTGGGTAAGCTTGCTATCCTCCAGCCAGCCGCATTTCATGGCCCTGTCGATTTTTTCCATCATGTCCGATACCAGAACCTCGCAGACGCCCATCGGCAGTATGAGTATAAGAAGCGCGAAATCCAGACCGAGCTCATACTGTCCTCTGAACCAGAAAATATAAGGCATATATATGGAGTTTGAGGACCACGCGATTATCCTGTCGGTAAAAAGGAAGGTGAAATACAGGAAACCGTAAATGAAATAGGGCTTGAGGGTGTAAAGCATTACGGATTTCCTTTGCATGAACACGTCCATGCCCTTCTCAGACCTGCTTTCTCCGGACATGAAATAAAAAATGAGTACAATCCATGTGACAATAGACACTACGGAGAGGGCGATTATCTGAGAAACGATAATGCTGAGACCCGCGTGGTAAAACAGCACATAGACAAGAAGGATGCCGAATGAGAGAAGCGCTGTAAAGGCAAATTCCTTGCGCAGAAGGTACATTACGGTGACCGAAAGCCAGATGATGCATAAAAAAACGTAGTACAGTATGGAAACGACAAGCATATTGAACGGAAGCTGGCTGAAGTAAAGGTTTATGCCGATAAAAACAAGGCAGAGAAGCGTACAGAAAATAGCCCCTAAAAACAGGAAATATAAGGTGGTTTTCCGGGCCACGCGGTAATAACCCTGGTCGATGTAGGCGTACCCTCTCCGGGAAATTACCTGGGTGAAGCCGCCCACAGCCATAAAGCTCAGAATGGTGCCGATTGCTATACTGGTGGCCATCTCCACAGAAAGCCCGTCGTAAGCCCACAGCGACAGCCTGACGGTCAGCATCGAGGCGACGGATATGGCCATCGGAAAAGCAAATATTATTCCGCGGAGAAAGCTTCTCAGGGATTTTTTCCACTTGCCGAAGACGCCGACCTCGCAGGAGGCCTCCACAAAGGGCGAAACGCATATATGGCAGGCCCCTATGGATTCAAGCAGGCGCTCCGAAAGCTCGAACAAATCCCTTGCGCCGAAGGTCGAGGAGGCCTTGTCGTCGTCCCAGCCCAAGGATTCGAGATAGGCGGAAATCTCAAATGCGTCCTCCGGCATCCGGACCGCCTTTATTTCCTCAATCAGTTCGCTGTACTTATCCGTGTCTTTGTTAAAAACAATAATGTCAGGACTCATAGCGTTATTCAAGCCGATATTTCGGGCAGGTCGGAAATAGTCATGTTGATTATGAGCTCGCTCAGCTTGCCGGCCTTATCCGCTTCGCGCACAATGTCCTCGGTTATAACGACGCCCTTAGCGGCTATCAGCCTCCCTGCGCCGTCGTAAAGGTCCTCGCCCGCGATTTTGCCTACTATATATTTCGCGGCAAGAGAGAGCTTATCATCGGGGGCGGCCTTCATATGGCTGTCGGAATTGTTTTCCGAATCCGCCGGAACGGGTTTTTCGGAAACCGGCGCTTCAAGCAGAGCGTCCGAAATCGCCGGAGCTATAACGCTTTCTCTTATTTCAGGAGCTATCTGATCCGGGGCGAAATCGGGCTCTAAGGGGGCGTCGGGCAAGGCGGCGGGCTTTACGGGCCCGAGGCCTGAAACATCCCCGGACAAAGCCGTTTCTTTAAGTTGCGGATAAGTCTCCAGCAGAGGAATTAAATCGGAAAACGCCGACCCTTCGGAGCTTTCTGCGTCCCCGACAGCCGCAGCAGACTCCTCCGCTTTATGCAGAGCGCAATTGTCCGCTCCGTCGTAGGATAGCCCAATCAGCGGCAGCGGTTCCGCTATTATTGGCAGGGCTTCACCGGCGCCATATGCGTTATGGGTATCGTCCGCGAAAGACAGGGGATAATCTTCCGTATCGTCGCTTGTATCATAGTTTATGTAATCTATCTTCGGAATCGGGCCCCAGAAATCGGTGCTCGGGACGGCGCCCGGATTACGACCGGCGAAAGCGGCGGCGGGCGTCATGACTTCGGCGGCTGGGGACTCATTGACAGCGGTCTCCTTGCTTATTTCGGAGGAAGGCTCCTCGGTCCGGAATTTCACTGCCCTGACAAGCTCAAACTGGATTATTCCCTTATCGGCGCCTTCGTTTGCGCCGTCCCGAGTGTCAGGCGACTCGTTTATTGCTTCCTTCTCTTCGCTCTCAGCTCCGGCGCTTACAGCCGGCTTTGCGGTTGCTGCGTCTGAAGAAAAAACCGCTTGAGGCATATTTTCGGCATTGCCGCGCATTATGAAGTCAAGGGCATTCTCAAGAGCCTTCTGGGCGCTCCTTATCTCTTCTTCGATGGCTGCCAGCTTATCTTCGTAAAGCCTCAGCAGACGCTGTTCCTTCTCCTTGAGCCTGCTGATCTCGACTTCCGTATGGGCCTCATACAGCTTTATAAACTGCTCGGCGTTCTTTACGGCGGCTTCAAGAAACCTGGTCTGCAGCAGGGCGCCGTCCCTTTTCTTTTTCAGGGCGTCAATCTCGTCCTTAAGCTTCTGGTTTTCGTTCAAATATTTCCCGATTTTGAGCTCAAGATCCTTAAGTGATTCAAAATGCTCATAATCGGCGCGCAGAAGCTCGCCGTTCACCTCGCTTATGCTGTAACCGAAAAGCCTGAAACCAAAATCCGGTGCATCCATAACAAATCACTCCCTGCCTTTTATCTCGGCTTCAATCTGCGCGGCGAAAGACTTGAGCCTGTTCCTGATCTCTCCGCTTTTAGCCTGCCTGGCGTCAATCAAGGCCAGGCGGGCCGCTAAGCTTTCGTTTACTTTCTGCTCCAGTTCGTAGAAGCGCCTGTAGTTTTCGACAAAGCCCTTGCTCAGTATGCTCTCGAGCCTGCCGCTCAGCTCTTCACGGAGCAGATTGCTTGCCAGCAGCTCGTTTCTTTCGGCTTCCAGCGCCTTGTTTTCAAGCATAAGGTTGTATAAAACCCGCTGCTTTTCCGCAAGGAGCTCGCAGGCGGCGGCCCGGCTCAGCTCCAGCTGCCTGTCAACGGCTTTCTTTCTGTAGCCGATCAGGGAGGTTTTGAAATTGCCCATAAATGATCACCCTTTTGTTTTATACGGCGGCGCGGATCCGCTTCAAAAGATTCGCCTTCTCTATTTCAACCGCAGCCCTGGAGGGGTCTCCTAGTTTCAAATAAGCTTCGGATATTTTGCGCAGCATAAACGGCACATCTTCAGAATCAATGGCTGACATTATCAAGCTTCTGAGCAGCGAAATCGCCTCTTCGTACATGCCCAGAGCGAAAAGGGAATATGCCTTGTCCTTTTGAAGTTTGTATTCTCTGCCGCGTCCGCCCGCGCGCCTCAAAAGATTGGCTTTTTCGATCTCCACGGCCGCCCTTGAAACATCTCCGAGCAGGCAGTAGGCCTCGGCTATCTTTTTGAGCATTTCGGGTACGAGATATGAATTAACGTCCGCCATGATGGCCCGCCTTATCTGCGGTATTGCCACCTCGTACAAACCGAGATCGAAGAGCGCGTAGGCCTTATCCCTGAGCAAAGCCTGCCTCCTCGCGGCAATGGCGGCGATATATGTAATATTGGCTGCGCTCTTTTCGAGAACGCGGGATTTCCTCCGCTCGGCCAGGGCAAGATAGCTTGAATAATACTGCCTTCTCGAAGCGTCAACCTTAAACAGGTTCAGCGCGCGCTCCCTTGCATCCGCGCCCATGGAATCCCTGAGAGCCTTGTCTTTAATGAGCTTCTGCAGGCCTTCGGCAAGCTTCTCGTGGTCTCTCGGCTTAACGATGACGCCGCAGCTGCCCAAGGCCTCGCCGACGCCGCCCACCCCTGTGGTGACTACCGGCTTGCCTGTCATCATAGCTTCGACGACGGTATATGGGAAAGCCTCGGAGATGCTTGACAGAGCAATAATATCGGCATCCTGATATACGGAGGCCATATCGGATGAATGCCCCTTGAACTCAAACTTGTCTCCGAGTTGGAGTTCTTCCTTCAGTTCGAGGCATTCCTTGTAATAAGACTCGACGGAAACCGAGCCGAAAACGGAAAACCTTACGTTTTCATTTGTTTTCAGTATTAGCGCCGCGGCCCTCATAAGGGTCTTTATATCTTTTATAGGATCTATTCTCGCGACGGAAACGACGGAAACATAATCCTTCTTCGGGCGGGACCTGGAGGGCACGAATATTTTCTCGTCTACACCGTTGTATATGACCTTTATTTTCTCGGGCCTCACCCCCAACTTGCGCTCCCATCGCGTATTGTAATTGCAGACGGGAGAGACCTGGTCGGCGTAAAAATAATTGAGGGACACTATCGAATTAACAAACCTTATCAGGAAGGTGTTGAGATAAGGAGGATAGTTCCGTTTGCTCAGGGAAAGGTACTGTTCCCTTAAATATATGCCGTGCTCCGTAAGAAGAAAGGGAGCGTCGTATTCAAGCTTCGCTATCACGCAGGGAATGCCGCAGAAAGCGGCGGCGACGGAGTGGGAAACGTCCACCTCGGGCACGGGGGTGTTCAATACCGTGAAGAACCTGTACAGCCAGCCTATGCTCTGGACAAGGGAAAATGCGTCCGGGGTAGATATCTTGTTGCCCGGGTCCGAGGTATATGTAAAGACAAAGTCCTTGAAATAATTCCACACGATCTCAGATTTGAAGCTCTCCCTGTATTCATATGTACTGAAATACCTGTACATTTTATGCAGGGTGACGCCGAACTTCTCGGGGTCCTTTACGGCGGAGAAGGCTTCTTCCACAAGATCCCTGAAAAGCGGGAGAAACTCGTCTTTTACTATTTTTTCGGTGGTCTTCAGCTTCTTGGAGTAAACTTCTGAGAAAGGCTGCTCAAGGTGCTCGCCGGGCTCCTCGGTGCCCCACAAGGGTACTTTTATGAGCCTTGTGCCCTGGGGCAGATTAAATTTCTGGGTGACGAAGGGGTTCATGATGACACTGTAAAGGAGATAGTCTATACTCTCCGGCTTGCCGTGCAAAAGCAAGTCGCACCAGGTGCTGACGCCGCCCGCGTGGAAGGGGTAGGTGCCCTCGGTTGTCATCATAACTCTTATTCTGTCTCCCATAAAGTCTCCCGGCAGGTTATATTATTACCCAGGCGCAAGGGCGATGAAGCAATACAAATATATAAAAACATTACCCAATATGTATCAGCCGATTGCAAAACTATAATAATAAATTATATCATGACAAATCATAGTGTCAATTGTTGTTTGCAGAAGTGAAGTTGAAAATGCATAAATTTGGTATGAAATTTTACTGGTTTTACGTTAAAAATGTATTAATCGCCCGCCTGCGCGGAGGATTTTGGAAATTTTGCCGCCAATTGCAAAAAAGAGGCGGATTTTAAGGCCGCTAATATACTGGGAGGACCTAATAAACTTCAGGTCCTCCCAGTATATTAGTTGAGAAATCCTTTTAGCACGGTATCCTCCGCTTCTTTTTCGGTGAGCCCGAGGGTCATAAGCTTCACGAGCTGGTCGGAAGCGATTTTTCCGATGGCCGCCTCGTGTATAAGCTGGGCGTCCGAATGAAGAGCCGATATTTCGGGTATGGAAGACACATGGGCGTTGTCCATGATGATGGAGTCGCATTGTATATGCCCTCGGCATTTTGCGTGGCCGCGAAGATTGAGATGGAACACCTGCTTCGAATCGTTCTGGGCGACGGAGCGGGAAATTATCTGGGCGCTCGAATCCTCACCCTTAAGCTCGACCGTTATGATGGACTCCGCCGTCTGCTCCATATATGTCAGCAGCCTTTCCGTTACTATCAGGCGGGCGTTCTCATGAAGAACTACCTCGGTGTCGCGGACCGTCCTGTCCACGCCCTTTATCTGGACCATTTCCAGCTCCGCGACGCCGCCCGCCTCCACTTCGATGACGGTTTTGGGGTTAAGCACTTTTTCGCCCCGGCCGCTGCCTTCTCCGTAGTGCTTCTCGACATACTTCATTTTCGCGCCCCTGCGCACAAAAAACTCGTGTATGCCGTCGTGCTGGGCCCTGCCGTCGCCGGAGTTGTGTATGCCGCAGCCGGCCACTATGACGACGTCGGAATCTTCGCCTATCTCAAAAGTATTGTAGACGACGTCGGTAAGGCCCTCCTTCGACATGATAACGGGAATGTGGACGCTCTCGTTTTTCGTTCCCGGTTTGATTATGACGTCTATGCCGGGCTTGTCCTTTTTCGTAACGATATTGATGTTGGCGGTGGTGTTCCTGCTTATGCCCTCGCCGTTTTTCCTGATGTTGTAGGCGCCCTGCGGAATCTCGTGAAGACCCGCCACCTCCTCAAGAAGCTTTTTATCTACTGCATTCAGCATTCGCGGCGCCTCCCTTGATACAGTCCGACTTGCATAGGCAATTCGAATCCATTTCCGAAATCTGATTCAAAAATTCCTCGTGGCTGGTCCTTCCGCTTACGGTGCCGTCGGAAATCAGTATGACCTCGTCCGCCAGACGCAGTATCCTCTCCTGATGGGAAATGATAACGATGGTGGTGTCGTACTTCCTGTGCAGGGCCTCGAAGGTCTCGGTAAGGCGCTGGAAGCTCCAGAGGTCGATGCCCGCCTCCGGCTCGTCGAACAGGGCTACCTTCAGCCTGCGGGCGAGTATGCTCGCTATTTCTATCCGCTTAAGCTCGCCGCCCGAGAAGGTGGCGTTTATTTCGCGGTTCAGATAGTCCTGGGCGCAAAGCCCCACGTCGTAAAGCAGCTGGCACTCGTCGATTTTTTCGCCGCCTGAGGCAAGCCTGAGCAGGTCGCGGACCTTCAGGCCCTTGAAACGCGCGGGCATCTGAAAGGCGTAGCCTATGCCCTGCCTTGCCCTTTCGGTAATGCCCATTTCCGATATATCCGTATCGTCGAGCATTATACGCCCGCTTGTCGGATATATTCCCATAATAGCCTTGGCTATGGAGGATTTTCCGCCGCCGTTCGGGCCGGTCATTACATAGATTTTATTGTTTTCCAGTGTAAGATTGATATCCTTCAGTACTTCCTTGTTGCCGGAGTCGCCTTCAAAAGCCACGCCGACGTTTATCATCCTCAGCATTTCAATACCTCGCCGGTTAATAAATATATGGTTATTCTAGCAGATTCACGCGAAAACACAATGCCCAATTTGAATTTCATTCTCCTAACCGCTATCGCATAAGGGCGAGCCCTGCTTTCAGCCAACCTTTGCCGAGACTATGGGGCTTGTTTTCCCCTGATAGTCCTCGGTCACATTGGGGAGCCTGTTTTTGCTGAAAAAGTCGCCTTTTATCATTTCGCGCTCGACATATATCCTGTGCCTTTCGCCGCTCTGCATCGTTATCAGGATTTCGAGGCCGATGGTGCCGCGGAGAGCGTCGGAGCTGATGCCCTTGCCGACTGCGACAGGCACGTTATCTATCCATGAGGGGATGGCGGGGTCAACGGGCATAAGGTTGTGGACGCAGTAGTATATCCTCACCTGGCCGGAGCTGAGGGAGTTGTAATAGGAAATCAGGTAATCCTTCGGATCCTCGTTCGAGCTGTAGCTGTCCTTTACAGTCAGATCAAAGCTCATGGGAATTGCATATTTGCTCTGCTCCGACGGCCTGCTCGGAGGGGAGGCGAGGTCGGGTCTCATCCTGTAAAGCTTCACGCTTCCGTATGCGGGGGCTTTCAGGGTTTTTACGTTAACGCTGATTTTTGAGACCTTGTCCGCCGGATTCTGCAGGGCGGCGGGATTCAGGTAGAGCGAAAAGCCGATGTCGCCGGCGAGGCCGAGCTGCATATTGTTTCCCGTGTCCGAGGTGTATGTAAAGGAAGGCCACAGACCCAGGCTGAGGTAATCGATTCTGAAAAGGGGCGCGGCCTGGGAAGAGGGCAAAACCGACTGGGTCGGCTTCAAAGCCGTCTGCGCGCTTGCGGCGGGACTCGGCGAGGAGCCGCTCTTGGGTGTAGCTCCGCTTGTCACGGTTTTTTGAGTAAGGCTGAAGGTGACAAACAGCATAAACAAGAACAGTATAAAGATTACGGCGTTGAATAGGCAGCCTTTTCTTATGAGAAGCTTCCTTATAAGGAAATATACGACCAGCAGAATTATGGCGAAGACCCAGCCGACAAGGCCGACTTTGCCGGCAGACATAAGGAAAAGCGCAATAAGGGCGAGCAAAATAAGGCCAACGGTGAAGAGCTTTTTGCTTTTGTTGCCGCTTTCTGATTTCGCGCCGTTTTGAGCGCCGTTTTCTCCACCGGAAGCTACGTTCTTTGCCGGAGCGGCCTGCGTAGCGCTTTGAACGGGAGGAGCAGCGGCCACGGGCTTTCCGCATTTGTCGCAGAACCTTGAACCGGGGCTCAGCGCGGCTCCGCATTGGCCGCAGAACGAGGTTTCGGTTCCCGCGGCCGGACGTTCTTCTGGCCGGGATTCCGAAACGGGGGCCGAGGAGGGGATATAGCCCGCGGGATAAAGAGCCTTGTTCTTGCCGAGAACGGTTTTGAATTTCCAGCCGTATTTTGAAGCGGCCTCCTTGACCGTTTTGGGTATCGCCCCCAGATCAAGGTCGTACTCATAGGCCTTGCCGCCGGGGCCGTACCTGGTGCTTTTTACCTTGCGGAAAAGAGTGGAGCCGGACTGGAAGGTGGTTCCGCTGTCGCTTCCGAACGAAAAGCCCCCGCCGGTTTCGGTTGTCTTTTCGTACATGTAAACGGTTTTATCGTCTTCGTTTGCAAATATGAAGGACTCGTAGCTTATTTTTTTGCTCCCGGAAGACCATTTTGCGTCCACAAACTCCCTGCTTAAGGAGATGTCCGTGCCGTTTCCGGCCTGAACCTCCAGTCCCAGACCTTCGAGATTAGACCTTATTTCAACCAATAAGCGTTCTTTTTCCATGGAGTTTAACCCTCCCGTGCTCAAGTTTTCGAGCTTACACACCATTATTATACATAATTTTTCGACAAAAACAAATAGTTTTCCGATTGGTTTGATAAATCGGAGCATAAAAATACTTTTTCCGATTTGTCGATAAAAGAGAGAAAAAAGATGATATACACCCGCGGCCGCCAATGATATAATGTACGACATAAAAAACGCTAATAACTGAAACAGGGGTTTGTCAAATGTCTTCAAACAGCTTTGAGCCCCGGGACGCATCCGCTCTCGGGGACAGTTTCACCGCCCGCCAGAAGGCGACGATGGCGGTGGCTCTAGTCACGGCCTATGTCGTGCCGTTTATGACCTCCGCTCTGAACCTGTCCGTCACGGACATAAGCAGCCAGCTCAACAGCGGCGCCACCACCGTCACATGGGTCGTAAGCGTGTTTACTCTCGTCGTAGCGGTTCTGAGCGTGCCGTTCGGGCATCTCGCGGACGTCACGGACAGGCGTAGGATATTTATTGCAGGCACGGTGATTTTCGCCGCGACCAGCATAGCGTCCGCCCTCGCAAATTCAATAGGCCTTTTAATAGCGGCCCGATCCCTTCAGGGCGTCGGCTCGGCGATGATATTCAGCGCGAACATCCCGCTGCTTCTGAACGCATTTCCATCCCGGATGCGGGGAAGAATACTCGGCTACTCGGTGACGGCCACTTATGCCGGGCTCAGCACGGGTCCGGTGCTAGGCGGGCTGCTCAACTCGGCGCTGGGCTGGCGCTCGATATTTGCCGTGGCCTTTGCAATGTCCGTAGTGTCTCTTTACCTTGCAAACCGCTTCATAAGCAGGAGCGAGGCTTCGGAAAAGCATGAGCACGACATACCTGGCAACATACTCTATATTGTAATGGTTTTCTCTTTGATTTTCGGGCTTTCGAGCTGGAGGGACGGCTTGTGGGCCAAGCTTCTCGTGCTTTTATCCATAGTGCTCCTGCCCTGCTTCGCGGTATGGGAAAAGCGCTCGCCATATCCGCTCGTCCAGGTCAGGCTCTTTGCCCTCGATATGGGATACACGCTCTCGAACCTTGCGGCCCTGCTCAATTACGGGGCGACTTTTGCCCTCAGCTATACCATGTCGCTGTACCTGCAGAACGTGAAGGGACTCTCCTCGTCCGCGGCCGGACTCGTGCTTATCAGCCAGCCGCTGGTCATGACCGTCATTTCGCCGTTTGCCGGACGTCTTTCCGAGCGCGTGGCGCCCCACAAGCTTGCTTCGGCGGGCATGGCGATTTCGGCACTGGGTCTTTTTCTGCTGAGCACGATCAGCGTGGACTTTCCGCTCTGGCGAATAATATTCGCTCTTGCGGTCATAGGGATAGGCTTCGGCTTTTTCTCGTCGCCTAACACCAATGCCGTGCTCTCGTGCGTGGACAAGTCGCATTACGGCGAGGCAAATTCCATTTTGGGGACCATGCGTACGCTCGGACAGTCAGTATCCATGGTAATTATCATTTATATACTCGGCGCCTGCGTCGGCAACGTGGTGATATCCAAGGCCCCTCCGGAGACGCTCTCCGACGCGATCCGCACGGCCCTCGTAATATACGCCTTCATATGTCTTGCCGGAACGGGACTTTCGCTTTTCCGCGGCAAGGCCGCAAAGAACAAGCAGTAAGGATTTGCATAACACGGCGAACGAAAATAACCGAAAGCAGATAAAACAAGGCGCAGGAAGCGGATTGCAGACAGCGCAGGGAGCATGAATTTATATAAACGGCGCCCGAACGGAAGGTTCGGGCGCTCAGACTGTCAAAAAAGCCATTTGGGCTTTTTTGACAAGGGGGTTTAATGACGGACGCTCCGCCGCGCCCGTCATGAGAGGTGTCATTTCCGACGTACACGCCGCCGGAAATGACAGATTTGGCTTTTTTTCCGCCATTCGTGGCGGAAATTCTGCGAAGCTTTTTTGCTGTAAACAAGTTCTTTGACAAGCTGAGCGCCCGAACGGAAGGTTCGGGCGCTCCCTGCGTGCGGGTGAGAAGAAATGGTTTTTTACAGTCAGGCGACTGCAAGACTCTCGTAAATCCTGCTTAAGTTTATTCGCATGCGTTCGAGATAGCTTTTGCCGTCCTCGGCGCTTTCTAGGGTATAGATGGTCTCAACTTTCGCGCCGACATCCCTTGCAAGGGCCTTTGAAACCTCTGGACTTGCCATTTCCTCGGCAAATATGGTCTTCACATTGTTTTTCCTGCAATACTCAACGAGAAGAGCGAGCTTCTGAGGGCTCGGCTCGCCCTCGGCAAAGACATCCTCCACACTGTTCTGGCTGAGTCCGAAATCACGGCAGAGATACGCGAAGGCCGCATGCCCGGTTACAAAATTCTTTGATGGCACGCTCTTGAACTTTGCGCTGAATTCGCCGTACAGGCTTTCAAGCTGCGAAACATAGTTTTCACAGTTTTTGTCGTAATACTCCTTGTTCGCCGGATCCGCCTTTGAAAGCGCGTCCCTTATGTTTCGGACCTCCGTCTGCGCGCATTTCAGGCTGAGCCAAATATGCGGGTCGTACTGGCCGTGCTCCTTTTTCCCTTCCTCATCCTCTGTCTTTATCGCCTGCACGCCTTTTGAGGCGTCTGCCACTACGAGATTTTTGTTTCCGGCGGCTGCAACCGACTTCTCGGCCCAGGGCTCCATGCCAAGCCCGTTGATCACAAAGACATCGGCCTTTCCGAGCCCCGCTATGTCCTGGGCTTTAGGCTCAAAGTCATGCGGCTCGGCGCCGTCCGGTATCATGGCCTTCACATCCACCTTGTCGCCCCCGACGGCTGAGGCGAACTCCTTAAGCGCGTTGAAGCTGACATAAACGCGCAGCTTGCTCTGCTGAGCGGCCGAAACGCTTTTTCCGCCGCTCTCCGAGCATGCGGCAAAGCCCGCAAGCGAGATAATGCACAGAATAAAAGCCGCAATCCTTTTTTTCATTTTTGTTGCCCTCCGAAAAAATACTTGCAAATAATTCGCATTTGCATTTATAATAATGATAATATCAAAAGGAAGTATTTGTCAAGAAAAAAGCGCGGGGTTAGGTTTCCGGAAAGGCAGCGTCTCATGATCAGGGCAGAAAATCTCTATTTTTCATACAGCGCCTCTCAGCCTTTTGTTTTGAACGGCATAAATTTCGAACTTAAGGACGGAGAGTATGTTTCGGTGGTGGGCGAAAACGGCTGCGGCAAAACCACGCTCATGAAGCTTATACTGGGATTTATCAAGCCCGTTCGGGGCAAGATCATAACAGAAGCCAGGCGCATAGGGTACGTTCCGCAGAAGCAGGGTTCCGTCAATTCGGGTTTCCCGATTACCCTGCATGAAATGCTCGATTCGTACCGCCGGCTTTTGAACATAAGGGACAGGGGGGCGGTAAGAGATGCCCTCGGCAGGGTCGGTCTTGAAGAATTTTCCTCCGCTCTTGTGGACACGCTCTCGGGAGGACAAAGCCAGAAGGCGCTTATAGCCAGGGCGATGCTCGGAAGCCCAGAGCTTATTATTCTCGACGAGCCTTCGAGCGGAATTGACCCTTCCAGCCAGAAGGAAATTTACGGGCTTCTCAAAAAGCTCAACAAGGAAAACGGAGTCACGATAGTATCGGTGGAGCATAATCTGGAGGCCGCGGTTCTGAATTCCACGGCCATTTACCACCTTTCAATGGGAAAGGGACATATCTGCACTCCGAAAAGCTATGCGGAAGAATATCTTAAGGGCAGGGGGGAGAGCTGAAATGCTGAGCTACGGATTTATGCAGAACGCCTTTTTCGTTTCGCTGTGCATATCGCTGCTTTGCCCCTGCATAGGGATTTTCCTGGTGCTGAGAAGATATTCCATGATAGGCGACGCGCTTTCCCACGCCTCGCTGGCCGGAATTACGATAGGGCTTCTGCTAGGGCAAAGCCCGGTGCTGGGCGCCTTTGTATTTACATCCGTCTGCGGCGCGCTCGTCGAATTTCTGAGGGGCTATTACAGGAAGCACACCGACCTTATACTGTCGATAATACTATCGCTCGGGGTGGGCACGGCGATTACGATAATCAGCTCGGGCAGGCTACGAGTGAACGCGGAGGCGTTTATGTTCGGGAGCGTGCTCACCGTATCAAGGGCGGATATGGTAATGGTTCTGGCCCTTAGCATTATCTCCCTGCTTGCAGTCGCCTTGCTTTACCATCAGATGCTCTATATCGCTTTTGACGAGGAGGCGGCCAAGGTGGCGGGAGTCAGGGTCAGGCTGATAAACTATGTATTTTCGATACTAGTCGCTTCGGCGATATCGGTGTCGATAAGGATAGTGGGCGTGCTCGTGCTCAGCTCGATGATAGCCATTCCCGTCGCCACGGCGCTTCAGCTCGGGAAGGGCTTCCGAACGACGCTTATTTTTTCCATTTTCTTCAGCGCCGTTGACATAATGTCGGGACTTGTTTTTTCCTATTATCTCAACGTGGCGCCCGGAGGCCTCACGGCGCTTTTTTCGGTGGCCCTGCTGCTGACCGTCATTCTGGGCAAAAGACTGGTCTCGGGCCTGAAAAGGACTGAAAGACAATAGCCGCGCCGCTTCCTGGGAGCATAACAGTCATTAATTAACTGAATTGGCCGCCGCAATTACAGAGAGGTGTATTGAATGAAGGAGCAACGGCGCGAGTTGCCTCGCGGAATAAAAAAGACAAGGCAGCGCGAATGCGTGCTTTCCGTTCTCGAAAATTCGGATTATCCCATGAGCGCCGTGGACATCTGCGGAAGCGCGCAAAAAGAGGACTGCCGGCTCTGGCTTTCCACGGTATACCGCATACTTGAGCTGTTCGTAAAGGAAGACCTGGCTCTAAAAACCACGATGCCTGACGGAGGCACGGCCCTATACGAGCTTAACCGCTTCAGGCACAGGCATTACGCCGTATGCCTCGGCTGCCGCAGGGTTCTCGAGATGGAAGGCTGCCCTCTTGAAGGGTTCGCTACGGAGCTTTCGGAACGGGATTTCCGAGTTACGGGCCATAGGATTGAGATGTACGGCTACTGCAAGGAATGCGACCTGAAAAGGCAATAGTTTGAGTTTTATGGTGAGAATATGCTGAGGAAATATTCGATAAAAACGGAGAGGGAAAACTTCCATAATATAACCGGGGAGGTAAGCGGCGCGGTGAAGGAGAGCGGCGTTGCAAGCGGCGTCTGCATAGTTTACTGCCCGCATACGACTGCGGGCGTAACCATAAACGAGAACGCCGACCCTGACGTGGTGAGGGATATGCTTCTGGGGCTGGGCAAGGCCTTTCCGGACCGCGCTGAATTCAGGCACTCCGAAGGGAACTCGGCGGCCCATCTCAAGGCGAGCTGCATCGGCTCCTCGGTGACGATACCCATCGAAAACGGAAGGCTCGTTCTCGGCACCTGGCAGGGCGTTTATTTCTGCGAATTTGACGGGCCCAGAACCAGGCAGTTTTATGTGAAGGTCATCTGAGGAAGAAAACTTCGGCGAAATAATAAGAATAATACAGGCAAGCCCGCGACGTTCAAAACCGCGGGCTTGCCTGTATTATTGAAGCGGGCTCACAGAACGCTCTCGGCGCTCCATTTTCTGAGGGCGTCAAGCCTCGGAAGCGGGTCGTATCCGAATTCCCTGCCTAAATTGGCGAGCATGTCGCAGGGGAAGTCCGCGCATTTGCCGCAATGGTCGAGCTTTCTGCTCTCGCAGCAGGTTTTGACGCCGCATTCCCCGCCCCAGAAAGGCTTCTCCATATTAACGCAGCCCTTGCAGCCGACGGCGGCCTTCCTCTCGCAGGAATTGCACAATACTCCGCAGCGCGATTCAAACATGCTTTCATCTCCCTTTAATATGTAACCAATGCATTCTTTTTGCGCCTGTGGATTAAAAATGAGCAGACAAAAATTGAGAACATAAGTTCTTGCTGCATATTATCATAGTGTTAAGGCAAAATCAAGCGTTTTGTGGAAAAAACTTCTAAAGTATTTTTGCATGGCGCGATTCCTGAGCTGAGATGAAGGAACTTTTTCGAAATAAAAATCACTATTTGCATGAAAAAAAACATTTCTTTCAAATCATTAAAAAATAAAGGCAAAAATTTTATATAAAAATCGTGATAAAACAGAAGGCGAATCTTCGCGATTTTCAGAGGATTTATTTTGACGGCGTCCTAAAAACCAAAAAATTCATTTACATCGGCTTTAGAATGCTTCAGAACATTTGCAAATGGCCGCTTTTTGTAAGAAGTTTCATAAAATCAATAAATATGTGCTCAAATTTCTTAAATTATTCCTATTTCTTTTTTGTATTTTTATAATATAATTAAAATGAAACAAATACGGTTATTTCTTGCATTTTTGGAGGAGATTATTTGATGTCTGAGCGTAAAATTACAAAGGTTCTCGCCGCCAACCGCGGCGAAATCGCCATCCGCATCTTCAGAGCCTGCCATGATCTCGGAATACAGACAGTCGCGATGTATTCAAACGAGGACACATACAGTCTCTTCAGGATTGCGGCTGACGAGGCGTACCTTATAGGACAGAACAAAAGCCCGCTGGGGGCTTATCTCGATATTCCGTCCATAATAGACCTGGCAAAGCACCGGGGTGTGAGCGCAATACATCCGGGTTACGGCTTTCTTTCCGAGAACGCCGATTTCGCGCGCGCCTGCGAGGCCGCGGGCATTAAGTTCATCGGTCCGCCGTCCGAGGTGCTGGACAAAATGGGCGACAAGCTTGCGGCCAAGGCCATAGCTATAAGCTGCGGAGTGCCGACGATCCCCGGGACATCGGAGCCGCTTAAAGACGCGAAGGAGGCACTTGAAAAGGCCGTCTCGTTCGGCTTCCCGGTCATTCTGAAGGCCGCCGGGGGAGGCGGAGGACGCGGGATGCGCCGCTGCGACAGCCCCGAAGAGGTTGAGCCGTCCTTCAACCTTGTCAGAAGCGAGGCGAAGAAAGCCTTCGGCAACGGCGACATATTCATTGAAAAATACCTCGTAGAACCAAAGCACATCGAAGTGCAGATACTTGCCGACGAGCACGGCAACGTCATGCACCTGGGCGAGCGCGACTGCTCGCTCCAGCGCCGGTACCAGAAGGTCGTCGAGTTTTCCCCCGCCTTTTCAGTGCCGCTCGAAATCAGGGAAAAGCTCTATTCCGACGCGGTGAAAATAGCGAAAGCCGTTGGATATGTAAACGCCGGCACGGTCGAGTTCCTGGTCGACAAATCCGGCTCGCACTATTTCATAGAAATGAACCCGCGCATACAGGTGGAGCATACCGTGACGGAGATGGTCACCGGCATCGACATTGTTCGCGCCCAGGTGCTCATCGCCGAGGGCCACCCGCTTAGCCACCCTGAGATAGGACTTGCGAAGCAGGAAGACCTCCGCATGAACGGATATGCCATACAGTGCAGGGTCACCACGGAGGACCCCTCAAACAATTTCGCCCCCGACACCGGAAAAATAACGTCATACCGCTCGGGCGGAGGTTTCGGCGTGCGCCTCGACGGTGGCAACGCCGCCACCGGCGTTACCGTGTCGCCTTACTATGATTCGCTTTTAGTCAAGGTCACAGTCTGGGACAACACATTCCCGGGAGTGTGCCGCAAGGCTTCCAGGGCCATAAACGAGCTTCATATACGGGGCGTGAAAACCAACATACCTTTTGTGACGAATATCCTCCACCACCCGGTCTTCCTTGCCGCGGACTGCAACACAAAGTTCATAGACAACACGCCGGAGCTTTTTGAGTTCATAGGCTCCAGAGACCGGGCTACGAGAGCCCTTAAATACATAGCCAACATCCAGGTCAAAAATCCCGACATGGAGCGGCCGCAGTACAACGAACCGCGCTATCCAGCCGCAAAGGCCAAGCCCGGCCCCGGCCTAAAGCAGCTTCTGGACTCGAACGGGCCGGACGCGGTGAAAAAATGGGTGCTGGAGCAGAAAAAGCTCCTCATAACGGATACCACGATGCGCGACGCGCACCAATCGCTCTTTTCCACACGCATGAGGACCAGAGACATGCTGATGGCGGCCGACGGTGTGTCGGAAATACTCGCGGACTGCTTCTCTCTTGAAATGTGGGGAGGAGCCACCTTCGACGTTTCCTACCGCTTTTTGCACGAATGCCCGTGGGAAAGGCTTGAGCAGCTTCGCAAAAAGATTCCAAACATAATGTTCCAGATGCTGCTGCGCGGCGCGAATACGGTGGGATACGCAAATTACCCCGACAACCTTGTGCGCGCCTTCATCGCCGAGTCGGCGAAGTCCGGCATAGACGTCTACCGGGTGTTTGATTCACTGAACTGGATACCGGGTATGGAGATTGCTATCGAGGAGGTGCTGAAGCAGGGCAAGATCTGCGAGGCCGCGGTCTGCTACACGGGCGACATAATGGATCCGAAGCGCGACAAGTACACCCTGAAATACTATGTCGATTTCGCTAAGGAAATGGAGAGGCGCGGAGCCCACATAATCGGCATAAAGGACATGTCAGGGCTTCTCAAGCCTTACGCCGCCAAAAAGCTTGTGTCTGCGCTGAAGCAGGAAGTGGGCATCCCCGTTCACTTCCACACCCACGACACCAGCGGCAATCAGATAGCGGCCCTGCTGATGGCGGCGGAGGCGGGAGTCGATATAGTGGACGTCGCCACGGCGTCAATGTCCTCGCTGACGTCGCAGCCTTCGATGAGCTCTCTCGTCGCCGCGCTTGCGGGAACCGAGAGGGACACCGGACTTGACCTCGACCGTCTTCAGGAGCTTGACGATTACTGGGCTGACGTGCGCCTGCGCTACGAAAAATTTGACAGCGGGCTGAAAAACCCGATGACCGAAATATACAAGTACGAGATACCCGGCGGCCAGTACACCAATCTTTACCCGCAGGTCGTTTCTCTCGGGCTGGGGGAGCGCTTCGAGGAAGTGAAGCAGATGTTCGCGACAGTAAACGCCATGCTGGGCGACATAGTAAAGGTCACGCCCTCCTCGAAGATGGTCGGAGATCTTGCGATATTCATGGTTCAGAACGGGCTTACTCCGGAGAATATAGTCAAGAAGGGCGAGGCTCTCACATTCCCGGATTCCGTCGTCAGCTACTTCAAGGGCATGATGGGTCAGCCGGCCTGGGGCTTCCCGGAGGATATACAGCGGGTTGTTCTGAAGGGGGAAAAGCCGATCACCTGCCGGCCCGGAGAGCTTCTTCCACCTGTGAATTTCGACGAGGTGCGCGAGGAGCTGAAAAAATACAATCCGAACCCGCTTGACAGGGACGTGATCTCCTACTGCATCTATCCGAAGGTTGTGGCGGAGTTTTTCGAGCACAGCCAGGAATACGGACTGATTTCAAATATGTCAAGCAACGTGTTCTTCAACGGCATGAATGTGGGAGAAACCACGCAGATATCGATAGAGGACGGAAAAACCCTCATTATAAAATATCTCGGTCTTGGAGAGCGGAACGAGGACGGCACGAGAAGCGTGCATTTTGAGCTGAACGGCATGCGCCGCGAGGTTTCGGTGCCGGATCCGGCGGTCGCCGACACGATAAGGCAGATAACCATGGCAGACCCGTCAGACAAGAGCCAGATCGGATCCTCCATACCCGGAATGATATCAAAGCTCAATATCAGGGAAGGGGACAGGGTCGAGGAAAATCAGGTGATTGCCATCATCGAGGCGATGAAGATGGAGACCAGCGTGGTGGCCCGGATGACAGGCACCGTGGAAAAGGTGTTTGTATCGGCGGGGCAGACGGTGAAGGCCGGAGAGCTGCTCGCCGTAATAAAATAGCTCGAAATCAGCCTGTTACGAAGGGGCGCCGGAATAAGCTGCCGGCGTCCCTTGCCGTTTGCATACCTGCGGGTGGACGAAAACTTTGAAAATACGGTTTACAGCACGTCCGTCCGATGCTATTCTTAATAAAAAATCCGGATTCCTTGGAGGCGCAGAAATGAACGAGTTAATGGATGTAATAAAAAGCAGAAGAAGCGTCAGGGCTTACAAAAGCGACCCGCTGAAGCGTGAAGAGCTTGAGCTGATTATTGAAGCCGCGATTTACGCGCCATCCGGACGCAATATGCAGCCATGGCACTTTACCGTGATTCAGGACAGGGAGGTCATAGGCAGGATAAATGCAGCCGCCAAGTCGGTTTTGGCGAAATCCGATTCGGAATGGAAGAGGAAAATCGGCCTAAGCCCCACCTCAGATATAACATACGGCGCGCCGGCGCTTATAATAGTTTCCGGAAGAAAGGATGTGGACACATCCATCGCGGACTGCTCTGCCGCCGCTCAGAACATGCTGCTTATTGCGGAAAGCATGAACATAGGCTCGGTCTGGCTGGGGCTCGTCAGAGCCTGCTTTGCCGTTCCGGGCGAAGCTGAAAGGCTGGGCATTCCGCAGGGGTACGAACCGTATTTCGGAGTCGCGCTCGGATACAAGAAGAATGAGGAAAAACGAGAGGCGCCGCCGAGAAACCGAGATGTGGTGAACTATATCATACAGGGGCCGTAATAAGGAAAAATCCGCGCGCCTGCATAGTCCGGGTCCTTCGCAAGGCGCGTAGGATAAGACTTCGTTTATTGCTTTTTGCAAACACAATAATATTTTTATATAAAACTAAAACGATTTAGCATATAATCTGCATTAATATGGGGTTTTGAGGCTGTATCCGGCCCCGACAGGAGGCTTATTACGGATGAGCGGTGATTCCGCGGGAGTTTTCGCAGTCTGCCGGCATGTACGATCGCCGGCGGCGCGTACCGTATAATAAAAAAGGACTATGGAGGTAAATATGAACCCGAAGTTTGATTCGAAGGAACTGGAAGTCGTCGGCTATGTGCCCGACAGGATGGGCGGAGCGCCGAGCCCGATTTACAGCTTTCCGCTCAGCATGCGCGAGGGCGTCCGCGCGATGTACGACAGGAAGCCCGTGTGGCAGACCACCAATGTTGAGGGAATAATTTTCAATCCGAGCGTCATTCCGGACAACGTGGCCCGTGCTTATGTAATCGAAGCTGAAAAGTTTCCGATGGAAAAGGTCGGAGGTCGGGATATGTTCGGCATCGAGTGGGAATACGTACCTTCCGTCGGAGGTTCAATGGTCCGCCCCGGCAAGCCCTATCTCTCGGACGCCTCCGAATGGTATGACAAAATTAAATTCCCCGATGTCGATTCATGGGACTGGGAAGGCTGCTATAAGCTCAACAAGGGCTTTCTTTCTCCGGAGAGGCATAACGTGACATGGC
Source organism: Clostridiales bacterium (assembly GCA_029265975.1). Classification (GTDB taxonomy): domain Bacteria; phylum Bacillota; class Clostridia; order Oscillospirales; family Oscillospiraceae; genus DUPK01. The sequence goes on along the minus strand of JAJUGN010000003.1, from coordinate 47,510 downwards.
TTTTCACCGGCTGGTTTGAAAGGCTTATATCCTGGATGGATTTCGAGGCCGCAATACTTTCGATGGTAGACGAGGAGCAGCAGGATGCCGTCAAGGAGCTTTTTATGAAGCTTACCGAAACCTATATAAAAATAGCGGACAAGCTCATCCACTACTATCCGGAAATAACTTCCTTCCTCGTTCATGACGACTGGGGCTCGCAGAAAGAGACCTTTTTCAGCCCCGCCATTGTTGAGGAATTCATCGTTCCCGCCATGAAGAAGTTTACGGACCACATCCACTCCACCGGCAGGATATGCGAGCTTCACAGCTGCGGACAGATAATGAAGCAGGTGCCCAATATGATCGCCGCGGGCTGGGATTCATGGGTTCCGCAGCCAATGAACGACACGAAGAGGATATACGAGCTTTACGGAGACAAGATACTCGTAGGCGTCGTCCCTGACAATGTGAGTCCGTCCATGAGCTCCGAGGAGCTCAGAGCCTCCGCGCGGGAGTTTGCGGAAAAGTACTGCAACCCTCAAAAGCCCTGCCTTGTGAACCTGAGGAACATGCCGGACGCTTTCAGGGAAGAGCTTTACAAAGCGTCAAGAGAAAAATTCGCCGTATAAAAACAAAAGCGGATACCCTTGTGGGCGTGCTATTTTTAGCACGCCCACTCGACATTTTCTACGGCGAAAAAGGGGGGCGGGATAGTCAATGCTTCGACAATAAAAAATATTTTTATATAAAACAGTAGCGAAATAATATAATATATTATATAATCAGCGATGAGTGACTATCCGACAGGTTTATACTATACTTATTATAAGGAGGAAAGCAAATGATCCCAAAGTTTGATCCCAAAGAGCTCGAAGTAGTAGGCAAGGTGCCGGGCAGAATGGGAGCTCCGGAAAATCTGATTTATAATTTCCCCGTATCCCCGCGCGAAGGCATGCTCGCAATGTACAAGAGGAAACCCATTTGGCAGATTACTAACGTCGAAAATATGAGCTTCAATCCCCGCGTAATTCCCGACAACGTCGCTCGCGCATTCGTACTCGAGGCCGTTCCCTTCCCGATCGAAAATGTCGGCGGAAAAGACATGTTCGGTCTCGACTGGGAATACATACCGACCGTCGGCGGATCCATAGTTCGTCCCGGAAAACCCTTCCTTTCCGACGCAAACGAGTGGTATGACAAGCTCAAATGGCCCGATATAAACTCCTGGAACTGGAAGGAAAGCTATGAAATAAATAAGGACTACCTGAAAAAAGGCAGATTCGTTTCGACATGGCTCTTTACCGGCTGGTTCGAAAGGCTGATTTCATTTATGGACTTCGAGGCCGCCATACTTGCGATGGTCGACGACGAGCAGGTTGACGCCGTCAAGGAGCTTTTCTTCAAGCTCACCGATCTTTACATAAAGATCGCGGACAAGCTTCTCGAGGACTATCCGGAGATAGACTGCTTCTATATCCACGACGACTGGGGCTCCCAGAGGGAGACGTTCTTCAGCCCGAGCGTGGTGGAGGAGGTGCTCGTCCCGCCGATCCGCAAGTTCAACGATTACGTGCATTCAAGGGGCAGGATCGCCGAGTTCCACAGCTGCGGACAGCTCTTCAAGCAGGTTCCGAATATGATAGCCTGCGGCTTCGACGCGTGGTCCGGACAGCCCATGAACGACACGGTCAAAATATATGAGCTTTACGGCGACAAGATCATAATCGGCGTCATCCCGGAGATACCCGACGTCATGTCGCTGAGCGAGGATGAGATGAGAGCTGCCGCCCGCGAGTTTGTCGCGAAGTTCTGCAACCCCGACAAGCCCTGCATAGTAAACGCCAACTTCAGGGCGTATCCCGCACCCTTCCGCGAGGAGCTCTACATAGCTTCGCGCAAGAAGTTCTCCGGAGAATAAATCAATATAAGATATTCAAGCGATCGTGCGCATCCGCGCACGATCGCTTGCTTTGCAAAGCTTATGATTAAGCGCTGTAACCGATCGGCCTCAGCTGTGATTTGAGACGTAGTATTCAACGGATTTGACGACGGATTGCAGAAATGCTTCCTCACCGAAAGTGTTGACCTTGAAAAACACCGCCTGGCTGCCTCCGGAGGCGATGGCGGAGAGATAAAGGTCGCTTCCGTTCGCTGCGACAGTAATATTAAGGCTGACCCTGTTGCCGCCGATCATGCTGTAACGCTCGTATACCCTGACGGCAACCCGAATCTGATCGATTTTTATGTCGCTTCCGTCCTCAAGGCTGGCGGAAATGCTCCCTTCCGTAATGTCGCTGTGAAGCACGGAGAGAAGCTCGTCAAGATTTCCCGTTAGTCTTTTTTCGTATTTAGCCATTATGAACACCTTTCCAAAAATTCAATAAGAGAGAAGCCGCTGGCTTATTTTAGCAAAAATGCATACGCAAGGCAAGGAAATGAGCGTTAATGGGGAAATACTCAGGGAGCAATACACAAAAACCTCCGCGCCGTAACGGCGGCGGAGGTTTTTGATTTTTCATCATATTGGAAGCCGGAAACGGCAAATCAATCGCTGTATTTCGCGTATTCCCTGCGGCTCAGCTCGTATAAGCATTCCGCAAACCTCTTGTTTGAGGCTCCGCCCTGGATAATCACCCCGCCGTTCCCGGCTATTTCCATAAATCTGGCCGCGGCCGCCCGGATCTCATCGTCGGAGGCGTTCTCAGAAAGCTCGGGCGCGGGAAATGTCCAGATAAGCCTGTCTCCGTAGGTCGCCTTCAGCTTGAGCTTGTCGTTAAGCTCCTGTCCGCCCCAGGAATCCATTCCGGCCTCGATCATTACCTGGACAAAAGGCTCGACAAAACCGCAGCAGTGGAAATCGAAGTATATCCCGCGCCTGTGGCAGGATTCCACCACGCGGCTTATGTAGGGGAGGATCATTTCACGGAGCGTTTCGATTTTGAAGAAGGGGGCGCGCTGCGAGCCCCAGTCGTCGTGAAAATTGAGGGCGCCGATGTCAAAATACTTCTTAAGGCAGTCGATTTCCTGGTCGTAAATCTCGCAAAGCCTGTTGAACAGCCTGTGAACGCCCTCCTGCTGCTCCTCGTCCACAAGGGCTATCGCCGCCGCCTCAAAGTCGAGGAAGGAAATAAGCCGCTCAAAAAATCCGCAGGTTATGTTTCCGAGAGCCATGCGAGTCGGGTCCATCTTTGATTTCATGCTCTCCGCGCAGCCTGCCCAGTCCCAGGAGAGCACGTCTACTTCCTTTACATACTTTTCCCACTCGTTTATGTCAGGTACGGTGGGGTTTCCGGGCTTGACTATGGAGCCCCTGACTACTGGGACGTAGGTCCATTCGATTCCGAACATGTCACGCCCTCCCTCGGGAGCCCGGGAGGCGATGTCGGGCATGCACTGCGGCCTTACATAGTTGAATTCACCGCAGAGTCCCGGAACCCAGTAAGGCATTTTTTTCTCGTAGAGAAGCTCCATGTTCCGCCTGGGTGTCACGGGACCTGCAAATTTCTGAAACGTAGTGCCGAATATGCCCGGAACCGTAACCGCATTTCTTATTTCGTCTTGATGGAAATCAGGCCTGCTCAATTTGGATACCCCCATTAATGAATTATTTTACCTTCCATTAATGAGTATATTAAGTACGCCGGATTTATTCAATAGAGTATATAGGGTTGTTTAGTAAAATATTATTATTTTTCATTTTATACGATGTTATTTTAACGTTTAATTTCAGATTTTATCAAGCAGATGGCCGTAACCCTCTTTCGCCATGTCTTCCTTGGGAATAAAGCGTAGCGAGGCGCTGTTAATGCAGTAGCGGAGACCGCCCCTGTCGCGGGGGCCGTCTTCGAAGACATGGCCAAGATGCGCGTCTCCCTTTTTGCTCCTTACCTCTCTCCTTACCATGAAGTGCGACAAATCCTCCCTCTCATAAAGCGCGTCGGGCGCAAGCGGCTTTGAAAAGCTCGGCCACCCGCAGGATGAGAGAAACTTGTCCTTCGAAGAAAAGAGGGGCTCGCCCGTTGTTATGTCAACATAAATGCCGTCTGCGAAGTGATCCCAGTACTCGTTTTCAAACGGAGGTTCCGTCGCGTTCCTTTGAGTCACGTCAAACTGCAGCTGCGTCAGCAGGCCTTTCAGACGTTCAGCGCTCGGCTTCGGAAAATCAGAAGGTTCTGGCACCGCTTCCGAGGCTTTTTTGATTTTCTGTATGCCTATGTGGCAGTATCCGGCGGGATTTTTGTCGAGATAATTCCGGTGGTATTCCTCGGCGGGGTAAAAGTTCATGAGCGGTTTGACTTCAACGGCCACGGGCTTATTAAGCCCGCTTTTAAGCTTTTCGACGGCCTCGTTAATGCTCTGCAGGTCGGCGGGATCGGTATAGTATATTCCAGTTCTGTACTGTGTGCCGATGTCCCAACCCTGACGGTTGACGGATGTCGGGTCGATAGCGTCGAAATAAAGCCTCAAAAGAAATTTAAGGGGCGCTATGCTCTCGTCATATTCAACCCTGACAGCTTCCGCGTGCCCGGTATTGTTGTAGCATACATCCTCGTAGCTGGGATTCTGAGTGCTGCCGTTTGCATATCCGACGAGGGTGGATTTTACGCCTCGTATCATTTTGAGGTATTTTTCGAGTCCCCAGAAACAGCCGCCGGCAAGGTATATTTCAGCCATATCAAACCTCCGATGCTTTTATTGCCTGTTTGCCGATATTATAGCATATATTGGAAAAAATTATGCCTCAAATCCTTTCCCGTAGATATTTTAACATGTTTTTTTCTTTTTGTCTTTTAATTGCGTCATAAATTATTGTGTAGTGAAACGCTTCTGCCTATGGAAAAATGGTTTGTTATGTTTTATAATGAAATTATATTTATTTGCCGAATTTACATAATCTTCATGAAAAGCCGAAAGTATCCTGTATAATGGCGGTGATTGCTTTTCAGTGCGGAAACTGCCTGATATCCGGCTTATAAAGACAGAAAGGCGGGGTTTTATGAAAAAAAGGGCGATGGCTTTGGCGCTGTGCTTTGCGCTCATCTTCTCTTTAGGCATGCCGGCTTTTGCGGCGGCATACAGCGACCTTGAAGGGCACTGGGCCCGGAAGTACATCGAGGATCTGGCGGCAAAAGGGCTGATGTCCGGCTATGACGACGGTACGATAAGACCCGAAAACAATATTACGGTTTGCGAAACCCTGGCTCTGCTTTCGAGATTTTATTCTCCGGACACCCTTCAGGACGAGCTGATACAATCCGATTACAAGGATTTCATCAGCGCCAACGTGCCCTCGTCCATTTCCTGGGCCTATGACGAAATAGCAGTATGCCTGGCGGCGGGGATTATAAATCAGAGCGAGCTTAAGAGCCTGGACCTCACAAAGACCATACAGAAGGAAGCCCTCTCCGTTTTCCTGGTCAGGGCCATGAAAATGGAAAAAACCGCATCGTCATTGAAAGACGTCGCCTTGAGCTTTGCGGATGCCGGCAAAATAAACGATTCGTTCAAGCCGCACGTCGCCGTGCTTGTTTCTCTGGGGGTAGTTAACGGCGACAACAACAACAATTTTAACCCAAAGTCAAGCGTTACAAGGGCGGTCGCGGCCAAAATGGTTTCGGTTTCACTCGAATACCTCCAGAAAAACGGCGTCGCCCTGACCCTTGAATCCTATGCCGAGCTTTCGAGGCGGGAGGGAATAATAGAATCCGTAAGCGGCATGGAAATATCTTTCAGAGGCCTGGACGGGCTTCTGAGGATTATTGCGATCCCGAGCGAGGCGGCCGTAAAGGTCAACGGAGCTTCAGGAGCCCTAAGCTCTGATTACGCTGGCTGCTATGCCAGGATAACGAGCAGCCGGGGAAACGTGATCAAGGTCGATATAGAAAGCTCTTCCTCAGTCAAATGGGTTCAGGGCACGCTTAAAGATCTGGCCTTCTATACCGATGCGACTACGGTTTATATCAAGGATAAAACGGACTCTGAAAGCGTATATACCGTATCGGGCTCGGCCGAGATAACCCAAAGCGGCTCCACGGTTGCTGTGGCGTCCCTTACAAAGGGATTTTTTCTCACGCTGAGGTGCGAAAACAATATCGCGACAAGAATAGTTTCCGTTTCCGGAGACGCCAGCATAAGCGGAACGGTATCCCAGATCAGCTTCGGGACGACGGTGACATTGCAGGTAGCCGACGAAAGCGGAATGAAATACAGCTTTTCCTTCGGCATCTCAAACCTTCCGGAAGTGACCCGTGGCGGAAGGACGGTAACGATAGACCGCGTCAAGGCGGGCGACTCGGTCGGACTCACGGTGAAAAACTGCGCCGTCACCGCGATAGCCCTGGCGGACAACGGGCTGACCGTATCGGGAGAGCTGACGTCAATAGTGAACAACGCCACGGGTACGAGCTGGACAATAAAGAAGTCCGACGGAAGCAGCGTTACCTATATGCTTGATGAAACGGTTACGGTGACAAACGGCACCTCGACTATCAAGCTTTCCGACATAAAGGTCGGCGATACGGTCTCGGTTGTGGTCTACGGGAGCACGATAACCGAGATAAGCCTGAAAAGCTCCGCCGTCGTCTCCGGCAGTCAGATTTCAGGCTCCGTGCTGCTCGTCAACAGTACTGACGGCGTAATTACGCTGCTCACGTCTTCTGGAAAGCTTGTTTACATAAGCTCCTCGTCCCTGCGCTGGATAATATACGCCTCGACCGGCACAAGCATAGGCCTTTCGGTCCTTCCGACAGGAAGCAACATCGTGGCTTACGGCGAATACAGCGGCTCCTCAAATTTCGCCGCAAAGGTAATCATAATCCTAAGCTGAGCCCTGCGCATTATTCAAGCGCCGTACCGCGGGGGCAGGCTCCCCCAACAGAAGGCCGAGCCGGCTCGCGGATGCCCCGCCGGCGGCGTCATTTCGGTTTTCGGGCCGCCGTTACAAAACGGCGGCCTCAGACTGTCAAAAAAGTCCTTTGGGCTTTTTTGACAAGGGGGTTGAATGACGGACGCTCTGCCGCACCCGTCATGAGAGGTGTCATTTCCGACGTACACGCCGCCGGAAATGACAGATTTGACTTTGTTTCAGCCATTCGCGGCGGAAATTCTGCGAAGCTTTTTTGCTGTAAACAAGTTTTTTGACAAGCTGGGGCCGCCGTTACAAAACGGCGGCCTTTTGTCATGCCGCGCCGCAAAAAAAAGATTTTCCAATCGCATGGGGTTTGATATAATATTGGCAAGATTGCGCCTTGTGCATAAAGGAGGAAGATCCTTGCCTGTCATAACCGTTTCAAGGCAGATGTGCAGCTTCGGCGACGAGATCGCGGCGGCGCTCTCGCGCAGGCTGGGCTGGGAGCTCATTTCAAGAAACGACCTGTTTTCCCGTTTCCCGGGCATCGCTCCTAATCCCTATGATCTTAAAATGCTTTCCGAGAGCGCAAAGTATTATTTAAGCCCTAACGGCAGGGAGGGCACATTTCTGGACAGCCTGACGCGCGAGCTTGAAAAGTATCTCGAATCTAACCCGGCCGTGCTTGTGGGCTTCGGCTCTCAGGTGATTTTAGCCGGCAGGAAGGACGCCGTGCATGTGCGCATAATTGCCCCGAAGGATACGAGGATTCTGAGAGCGAGGCGGCAGCACCATGTTTCTTCGGAGGCCGCCGAGAGGATAATCGAAACCGCCGATAAAAAGCACCGGCGGTTCGTCTCCACGGTATTCGGCGCAGATTTGTCCGATCCGAACCTCTACGACGTCGTTCTGAACACGGCGCTGCTTTCGGTCGACGAGTGCGTATCCTCGGTCGCGGCCCTGTACAGGGAACGGGAGATAAAAAACCGCCTTGAGCCCGACACGCCTCAGGAGGAAGCGGAAAGGCTGCCGGAGCGGCCCGTATTCAAAAATCAGTCCGAGGAGGAGTTCGCCGCCATACTGGACATGTATCACATAGACTGGAAATACGAGCCGAAAACCTTCCCCATAGAGTGGGATGCCGAGGGCAACGTCACCATGGCCTTCAGCCCGGACTTCTATCTCACAAAGTTTGACACCTATATCGAGCTTACAACCATGAATCAGAGGTACGTCACCCAGAAAAACAGGAAAATAAACAGGCTCAGGGAGCTTTATCCGGGAACAAACATAAAAATCGTCTATAAAAAGGACTTCTATTCCCTTATAGAACGGCTGAGACCGGAATGAGGAGAGGAAAATGGACATTCAAGGCATGAGAAGGATACTCATAGGCGAGGATGAGCTTAAAAAGCGCATAACCGAGCTCGGCAAACAGATAACCGCCGATTATTCCGGCATGGAGCTGGTGCTGGTCGCCGTAATGAAGGGCTCGATGTTTTTCCTTACCGATCTTGCGCGAGCGATCGATCTCCCCATTATTATGGACTTTGTTTCCATAGGCATTTACGCAAATTCCACGCGCAAAACGGGAGCCGTAAGGATAAACAAGGATCTTGACTACGATGTTTCGGGAAAGCATGTCCTCGTTATCGAGGATATCATACGCTCGGGACTGACCACGGGCTATCTTATTCAGAACCTTGAAACAAGAGGGGCGCAAAGCCTCAAGATATGCACGCTTCTGATAAGCCCCTCCGAGCAGCTCATAAATATCCCGGTAGCATACGCGGGCTTCGAGGTTTCCAAGGCCAGGGTCATAGGCTACGGACTCGACTGCGACGAAAAGTTCAGGAATCTTCCGTTTATAGCCGAAATGAAGGAAGGGGCCAATTAGCGCCGGTTTTACGCGCAGGCCAAACGGATGAAGACAAAACCGTGGGGGTAAGTTTATGAAGTGTCCTATTTGCGGCGGAGAAATGCATAAAGGAGGTCTTATTGCGGGAAGCGTCAGCGTCGCGTGGCTTCCCGAAGAGCAGTTTGAAGAAAAAACTATTTGGGGATTTATACAGACTGCAGGAGCCTGCGCGGGGATAGGAACTTTTTTCTCAGGCAGGTGAAAATTCCGAATGCATATTTCTGCGAAAAGTGCGATAAGGTAATTGGCTTTTTTGACGTCGAAGCAAGAGAGGACTCACTTTTTAAAAATATAAAAAATGTGTTTTCCCTTTACAGAAAAGCAGAGACGGAGCCGTAAAGCCCCGTCTCTAAAATATAATTAGCTCCAGCGAACCTACATCAAAAACATCTCGTTACGGCGACCCTTTTTTTACAAAAGCTTCTAAACCCGGTTTCCAAACGCCTATTCCCCTGAAAGCACTTTCGTACTCGCCATTGAAATATTGATTATTCCACCCGATCCGCGGCTCTCATCACTTTTCGTGATGCTTATCCGCACTCCTGTTTTCCGTTTTTAGCGGCGGTCTTCCGATCCGATTAGTATTATGATTAAGTATTCCCTGGAGCTTGGTTTAAGTATATTTTACAAAAAATCAAAATGCAATCCTAAAAAACGCCCGTTTTCTAAGGCTCAGCTCTCCGGGACAAGAGAATGCTCTTGTTTTTGGCTTATTGCTAAGCTTTACAGGATTTTTATTTTTTTATATTATTCCGTCTGGACAAATACTTATCAGAGCGGGAGGCTGATTATGAATATTATTCTCATAGGAATGCCGGGAGCGGGGAAAAGCACGGTCGGCGTGCTTGTAGCGAAAGCTCTGGGTATGGATTTTATAGACACCGACATACTTATACAGCAGCGAGAGGGAATGCTGCTCCAGGAAATAATCGACAAAAAGGGGCTGGAGGCCTTTCTGAAAACGGAAGAGAAGGTTCTCTCCGGCCTTAAGTGCCGCAATTCGGTTATCGCGACGGGCGGAAGCGCCGTATACTCCGACAGGGCCATGCGAGCCCTCAGGGAGGACGGATTCTGCGTTTATATTAGGCTCGACCTCGACGAGGTCGAGAGGAGACTGAAAAACATAAAGACCCGCGGCGTCGTAATCAGAAAGGGGCAGACCTTGAAGGACATATATGACGAAAGGCTGCCGCTCTACCTCAAATACTGCGATGCGGTGGCGGAATGTTCGGGTCTCGATGTCGAGCAGAGCGTAAGCCTGATTCTTGACGCCGTCAGGAAGGGTAAGAAGGGCTGAAGCAGCCGAGTTGATTTTTGTCGAAATATAAAAGATGGTTGTAAACGCTTCCAAATATTATAATTATCTTGCTAAAATCGCAAAACAGACTCAAGCATGACGTTTTTTTGACGAAGAAAATAAGGGCGGAAAGATTAAAAAATAAATGTTTGGATGTGTTAAGCCATGAAAAAAGTTTCTGACAATGAAATAATAAACGCCTTTGACATGCTTATACCCTATCTTAATATTTTCTTCGACAACGAGGCTTCGTTTGCGGTAACAGACAGGGAGAAGTTCCTGCACAACGTGAGGAACGACGGCACGGGCGACAGCTACAACAATACGCCGCTTTCCCCTACCGGCGCCGCTTCCAGGGCGATAAAGCAGGGACAGCCCGTGATCGATTATTTTCCCTCGATGGCGCTCAAGTCATACAGCGTTCCGATAAAGGGAGAAAACGGTGAAGTCGACGGCTGCATCATCGTCGGAAAGAGCCTCAAAAGGCGTGAGGAGCTGCAGGCGCTTTCAAAAAGCCTTTCGGCGGCTCTCCAGCAGATTTCCGAGGTTGCGAATGACTTTTCGGCAAAGCTTCAGAGCGTGGTGGCCATGAATGCGGAAACCGCCCAGAAGATTGAGCAGGCGCACAGCAGCGTGAGCGACACGGACAAGATTTTCAAGCTCATAAACAAGGTGACCTCGCAGACCGATCTCCTCGGGATAAACGCCTCGATAGAGGCCACGAGGGCGGGCGCCGAGGGCAGGGGCTTCAAGGTCATTGCCCAGGAAATAAGGAAGCTCTCCGAAACCAGCAGGGAATCGGTGGACAAAATATACGCGATGCTGAGCGATATAAACAAGTCGGTCGACGAGATATGCTCGACAACGGAAAAGACTCAGGAAATCACCGAGAGCTTCTCAAAAGCCTTTGCCGACATAGCGTCTTCAGTTGAGAAACTGAGTGAAAACGCTAAAACCCTCGAGGTAATGGCCGACAAGGTGTAAAAGGGATTTTTATCAGGAAAGCCAAAAAAATCAATAAATATGCAAATACGGCGGCGCCGGGCCATGTGCCCTCTGCGCCGCCGTATTTTTGTATGGGCAAACGCAAAAAGAATCAACGGCAATTTTATAAAAAATGACGATAATACGTTTTGCGGCTAAACAAAATACGTTTAATGACGATAAAATTAAACAGAACAGAGGGTTATTAGGGCTCGGCCGGATTGGGAGAGCCGCCGGGCACATCAAACCATGTATGACAGGAGAAAAATGTATGGAAAATATTTCAAACAACGAGGTATTGAATGCTTTTAACCTTGTAATACCGTATCTTCAGGTCTTTTTCGATAACGAAGCGACCATAGCGATATGCGATACGGAAGTCTACCTCAAAAATGTAGGCTGTCCTGCGTTTACACTCAGGAGCGATCCGGGAGATCCCATACCGAGCGGAGGAGGAGCCTATAAAGCGATCAAAGAGGGCCGCACGATTATAAGCAATATACCGAAGGAACTCTACGGCACGGCGATAAAATCGTACGCGATACCCGTAAAAGGGCCTAACGGAAAGGTGGAGGGCTGTCTCTGCGTCGCAAAAAGCCTGAAAAAAAGGGAGGAGCTTCTAGAGCTGTCCAAGAACCTGTCCATGGCGCTGAAAAACATCCTGCAGGTCGCGAACGATTTCGCAGCCAAGCTCCAGACGGTTGTGGAAATGAACAAGGAAACCGCGAAAAAAGTCAGCGAGGCGCAGAACAACGTCAGCAGCACGGATAAGATATTCAGCTTCATAAACGACGTGACCTCGCAGACGGATCTCCTCGGGATCAACGCCTCCATAGAGGCTACGAGGGCGGGCGCCGAGGGCAGGGGCTTCAAGGTCATAGCTCAGGAAATAAGGAAGCTTTCGGAAACCAGCAGGGAATCGGTCGACAAGATCTATACGATGCTGAACGCAATAAACAAGTCGGTTGAGGATATATGCACGACCACGGCCATGACACAGGAGATAACAGCCACGTTTTCAACTGCTTTTTCGGATATCGCCGCTTCTGTGGAAAAGCTGAGCGAAAACGCGCACCTTCTCGAAGTCATGGCGGACAAGATCTGAAAGCGAGCGCACAACATGCGTCCGGAGGGCGCATGCGAGAAAGAAAAAATACGATCGGGAGCGAAGAATATTGGAAATTGTATCGGAAAACGAAGTGCTCAACGCATTCAACCTTCTGGTTCCATATCTGCGGGAGCTGTTCGACAATGAGGTTTCGATAGCTGTAACCGACACGGAGAAGTTTATTATAAACGTCAGAACCGACGGAAAAAGCTACACCGGCACGCCAATACCTGCCAAGGGCGGGATCGCAAAAGCGATAGCCGAGGGAAGAAACGTAATAAGCTATATTCCCAAAGAGATGTTCGGGGACGCGATGAAGTCTTACAGCCTGCCGGTCAAAGGCGAGTCCGGAAGGGTGGAGGGCTGCATCTGCATAGGAAAGAGCCTAAAAAAGCGCGAGGATGTGCTCGAGCTTTCCAGAGAGCTTTCGACGGCCATCGGGGAAATCGTGAATATCTCGAACGAGTTTTCCGAGAAGCTCAATTCGGTCGTAGAGATGAACAGAGAAACAAATAAAAAAATAGAGGAAGCTCAAAAAAACGCCAGCAGCACCGATAAAATATTCAATTTTATCCATCAGGTTTCCTCCCAGACCGATCTCCTCGGTATAAACGCTGCGATAGAGGCCGCGAGGACCGAGTCCGTGGGCAAAGGCTTCGGCGTAATAGCGCAGGAAATTAGGGATCTTTCGGAAACCAGCAGGGAATCGGTGGATAAGATTAGCCTGATGCTTAGCACAATAAATAAATCCGTCGAAGAGATATGCCATTCGACAACGAAAACTCAGGAAATTACCGAAACTTTCAAAACGGCCTTTTTGGAAATAACCGAATCCGTAGAAAGGCTGAGCGAAAGCGCAAAGCTCCTGGAAGCGATGGCTGACAGAGTATAATACTAGATGACTGGATGCGATAAATAATGGAGAGAATTTCCGACAACGAGGTGCTGAACGCTTTTAACCTTCTTATACCGTACCTTAAAGAATTTTTTGACAACGAGGCGTCGTTCGCGGTGACCGATACGGAGAAATTTCTGAGCAACGTTAGAAACGACGGGCAGGACTATACGGGAACGCCGATTTCTCCCACCGGAGGGGTGTCCCGCGCAATAAAGGAATCAAGGCCTGTGATCGACTATTTTCCCAGCGCCGCACTGAAGTCTTACAGCGTACCCGTAAAAGGGGAATCGGGCAAGGTCGAGGGCTGTATCGTCATAGGAAAAAGCCTCAAGAGGCGCGAGGAGCTTCTTGAGCTTTCCCGCACGCTTTCAACGGCGATAAAGGAGATATCCGGAGTGTCGAATGAATTTTCGTCGAAGCTTCAGTCGGTTCTGGCAATGAACGATGAAACCGCGCAAAAAATCGACGAGGCGAAAAGAAACGTCGGCGGCACGGACAAGATATTCAATTTCATAAATCAGGTCGCCTCCCAGACCGACCTTCTGGGCATAAACGCTGCGATAGAGGCCGCGAGGTCAGATACCGTCGGCAAAGGCTTTAACGTAATAGCGCAGGAAATAAGGCAGCTTTCAGAAACAAGCAGGGAATCGGTTAACAAAATATATACGATGCTGAACGCGATAAACAAATCGGTTGATGAGATACACTCTACCAATGAAAAAACGAATGAGATTACGGCGAGCTTTTCAACGGCGTTTGCCGAAATCACGGATTCCCTGGAAGAACTGACATCAACCGCTCATCTGCTTGAAACGATGAGCGACAGAGTGTGAGAAAAGCGCCACTTGCATTTGAAAGGCATATGTAGTAGAATATGCGCAGCTATATATGCGCGAAGACAAAAACACTGCCCGGTTGGTAGTCCGGGCGCGGTCCGAGACCGTCAGTAACCTGCCTCCTTGGTTGTCCTTTCTTCGCCTGAAAGACAAGGGGGCTTTTGTCATGCAAAAAATCGAGTGCAAGCTGACGGTTTTCTTCAGCGATCCGTTTTGGACGGGCGTATACGAAAGGGTTTGCGGCGGAGAGCTTACGGTTTCGAAGGTGGTGTTTGGAGCGGAGCCGCGGGACAACGAAGTATACGAGTATTTTGTCCTAAACTGGCACAGGCTTCATTTCGGTCCGCCCGTACCGGTTTCCGAGGCTTCCAAAGCGAAAGCAAACCCTAAAAGAATTCGGCGCGCGGCAAAAAAAGAGCTGGAGGATAAGGGCGTCGGCACAAAATCGCAGCAGGCGCTGAAGCTCCTCCGGGAGGAGGGAAAGGCCGCCCGGATTGAAAAAACGCGTCTGCGTAATGAAGAGGCTGAAAAGCTCAGGTTCGAGCTTAAGCAGCGAAAGAAGAAAGAAAAGCACAGGGGGCATTAAGCCCCGCTGTGCTTTTGCGCTTTTGAGAACCGGTTTCACGGGTTCCGGCATATTCGATTCAGATAAGATTTTTCTCCGCCCACTTGTCAAATACCCGAAGCTCCTCATCGCTTTGGAAGTAATGCCTCCCGTGCTTATAGATATCGACCTTTGCGTTGAAGCGCATTCCGAATTCCGTGATTTCCTTCAGGCCGGTGATGTTGTCGTTTAAGCCGTACAGGATTTTTATCGGGCTGTTCCAGGAGCATGGAACGGGGTTGTTTTTCGCAAAGCAGTAGTAGTCCCAGTCTAAGTAGGCTCCCTTAGGCAGCTCTATGTGCCGCTCTATCTGGAGGCGCTCCTCGCTGACCCCGAAATAATCCATCATGCTGCGGATAAGGCGCTCCATGTTGACGAGAGGGGAAAGAAAAAGGCACTTCCTGATACTTAAATTGTGATAAGCCAGAAGAGAAAAATACGCGCCCATGCTGCAGGCGAAAAGATATATTTCGGGCGCAAGCGTTTTGGCGTATCTGTAAACGGAGAGCAGATCGCTTATACAGTTTTGCGGAATGCAGGGATATTCGGGGTTTGTTCGCTCACCGTGCATAGGCAGGTCGAAGCTGAGCGCCTGATAACCCGTCCTCACAGCCTGACGGGCCATCATTGAAATAACGGTGTCCTCCTTGTTGGACAGATTGCCGTGGACTTCTATGATAAGCTTGCCGCGGGGATTTCCCCATAATACGGCGGGGATATTTTCACTCCCGTTTTTTATGTAAAAACGCTTTTTTTCCACTTTTTCATTCTCCAAAAACATATTTTCTTGTAAAAAGTATTGCTGAGCCTATTATTTTACTTGCAATATAATTATACAGGTTGTCCAAAGGATTGTCCATACATTTAGATAATTTTTTGTTCCGGGGGGTCTTGAAAAAAATAGTCAACGGCATATAATATGGCTGACCATAATAGTTTAACCGAAACGGTCAAGATAAAATGCAATATGGCAAGAGCGGGGAGGAGATAGTGGTGAATGAAAAATTTCTGGAGCTTCCGGAAGAAAAGCGGCTGAAGATAATAAACGCGGGGCTGAGGGTCTTTTCGGAGAACGAGTATAAGAGAGCCTCAACCGAGGAGATAGCCGAGCTTGCAGGCATTTCAAAGGGTCTGCTGTTTTACTACTTCCATAATAAAAAGGAATTATTCCTTTATCTTTTTGACTACGTCTGTGAGCTCATTTCCAGCGCAGTAATGGACGAGGAATATTTGGGGATAAGCGACTTCTTCGAGCTTTTCCGCTACGCCGCAGCGAAAAAATATGAACTTGTCAGCCGCCATCCTCAGCTTTTCGGGTTTGCCGTGAGGGCGTTTTTGTCGCGCGGAGAGGTCTATTCGGAGGAACTTGCCGCAAGAATGGCTGAAATGACCGACAGCTTATCGATGGAGAGGTATTTCAGGAAAGCGGATTATTCGAAGTTCAGGGAGGAAGCGGACCCGCAGGAAACGGTCAGGATGCTTACATGGCTCATGGAGGGTTATCTCCAGGAGAGGCAGAGATACGGTCTGCCTCTGGATTTTGACGATATAATGCAAAAGTACGACAGATGGACAGACATGCTGAGGCGGATTTCATACAGGGAGGAATATCTGTGAGCGCTGTAATCGAAACGAAAAAGCTTACAAAGTTTTACGGGAAATCAAGGGGCATAATAGACGTGGACCTCAGCGTAAACGAGGGCGAGATTTTCGGCTTTATAGGGCCTAACGGGGCGGGCAAATCCACCACAATAAGGACGCTTCTCGGCCTTATTTTCAAAACAAGCGGCGAGGCGCGCGTTTTCGGAATGGACTGCGAAAGGGAAACCGAGAAGATACTCCGAAACGTCGGCTACCTTCCGAGCGAGGTTTTTTACTACGACAGGATGAGGGCGATAGATCTCCTTAATTATTCCGCAAGCTTCTACGGAAAGGACTGCACAAAGCGCATCAAGGAGCTTTCTGCGGCTCTTGAGCTTGACCTCGGCAAGAGGGTGGAGGACATGAGCCTCGGCAACAAGAAGAAGGTCGGCATTGTCCAGGGACTGCTCCATTCGCCAGACCTTATAATACTCGACGAGCCTACGAGCGGACTGGACCCGCTGATGCAGAAGACCTTTTTCGAGCTGATAAAGCGTGAAAACGAGCGGGGCGTTACGGTGCTCTTTTCCTCGCACATACTCAGCGAGGTTCAGCGCATATGCGACAGGGTGGCCATAATCAGGGAGGGGCGAATACTTGAAACGAAAAGGATTAGCCAGCTTCAGGAGAACGCGTATAAGAAGGTCAGCTTCACTGTAAAGCCGGGCTCTGATGTGAGGGGCTTTTCTGTTCCCGGAGGCGGCAAGTTCGAGGTCTCGGGGCAAAGCGTGAGCTTCATCTACAGGGGAGACTGCAACCTTCTGCTTTCCGCGATAGGGAAGTACCCGGTTCTGAACGTCGATATAAGCGATCCGCCATTGGAGGAGATATTTCTGCACTATTACGAGGAAGGGGGCGGAGCGAGTGAGCATCCTGCGGTTTGAAATCAGAAGCCAGATAAGAACGGCCGCAGTATGGACCGCCGCCTCGGCGCTCATAATCTCCGTTTTCATGCTGGGCGTATATCCCGTGTTTCTTGAAAGCTACAGCGAGATAAAAAATATAATCGCGGGCTTTCCGAAGGAATTCGCCGAGGTTTTCGGCCTTGAGATGGATATGCTTTTCAGCTTTGAGGGCTTTTACGGCTTCGGGTCCTTCTACGTTTTTGTTTTCGGGGCCGCCGCCGCGGCTTCGCTTGCCGTTTCCGTTTTCGCACGCGAAAAGAGGGCAAAGTGCATTGATTTCATATTTACAAAGCCGATAAGCAGGCGGAACATCTTTGCTTTGAAACTTCTCTCGGTTGTTGCCGTCCTTGCCGCTTCCAATATTGTTTACGTTGCCGTTTCGATGCTTATTTACTCGTTTAACGGCCGCTCGGACGGCAGGTTCTTTCTTGCGGCCTGCACGCTCTTTTTCACGCAGCTCATGTTTTTGTCCGCAGGGGTGCTAGCAGCGGTTTATATGAAAAGGGTGCGCTCGGTTTCGGGGACGGCGGCCGCGATCGCCTTCGGAGCCTTTCTGCTCTCCGCGCTTTCCAGCATTCTGGAAGACGTGTATCCGGACTATTTTTACGCCCCGCTGAAGTACTTTGACCCTATTAAACTGTTCCTTAACGGCTCCTTCGGCGCAAAATATGTTTTCTGCGCCATTGCAATAATTGCGTCATGCCTTGCGGCTTCCTTTTTCAGGTATACGAAGAGCGATGCCAAAAGCGCATAGGGAGGAGAAATATGAATATCATAAGGCGCGAGCTTAAAACGAATCTGAAGCCATTCGCTTTCTGGACGGCGGGACTATTCATATTAACCTTTGTCGGCATGACAAAATACCTCGGAGTAGGGGCGGAGGGCGTCGATCTCAACGCGATAAGCGACCGTTTCCCGAGGGTCATACTTGCCTTTATCGGAATGGCGGACGCCGACACCAGGACGCTTTCGGGCTTCTACGCCGTGATAGCGTACTTTGCCGCCATCTGCGTCTCGCTTTATTCATTGAGCCTCGGCTTTAACGCGGTATCGAGGGAAGCGGCGGACAAAACCTACGAATTTCTTTTCACCAAGCCGAGAAAAAGAAGGGATATACTTTCGGCAAAGCTTGGGGCGGCCGTAATATTAATTACGCTTTTCAATCTCTTAAACTGCGTTTTCCCGCTCGCCGCCGCCTCGGCGCTTGGGTTCAGGGAGGACATAAGCCGCGAGGTGCTGCTTTTCTACGCCGCCGCATATCTGGTTTCAATGCTTTTCTTTTCAATTTCGGTACTGCTTTCGGTCCTCGCCAGGGAAGCGGAGCAGGGGGCGCGCCGCGCTAACCTTGTATTTGTATTCGCCTTCGTAATGGGCGTTGTGTGCGACACGCTTGAAAATCCCGGCGCTCTGCGGCTTCTTTCTCCGCTGAGGTACTTTGCGACTTCGGAGCTTTTGAGCGGCAGGCTCAGCCCCTCATACGCGGCGCTCTGCATCCTGCTTACGGTTGCAACCGGAGCTCTGGCAATTAGATTGTTTGAACGCAAAGACCTGACGGCCGCGTAAAGCGTGAGATTATAATTCTTCCGAATATCCCGCCTGTTAAAGGGCGGGATACAGCTTGTCAAAGAACTTGTTTACAGCAAAAAAGCTTCGCAGAATTTCCGCCACCAATGGCGTAAACAAAGTCAAATCTGTCATTTCCGGCGGCGTGTACGTCGGAAATGACACCTCTCATGACGGGCGCGGCAGAGCGCCCGGCATGCAACCCACCTTGTCAAAAAAGCCCAAAGGGCTTTTTTGACAGTCTGTATCCCGCCTGTTAAAGGGCGGGATATTTCTTTGAAAATGACATAAAAAAACCATATAATTTCAACAGTTTTTCAATGATGTCCTTTTATTATGTGATTGTAAACCTGAATCGTCGTTGAAAACACATTTCAATTTCAAAGAGGTGTTTGGAATATGAAAAAAACAAATTCAAGAGTCCAGATAATAAGACGCGCCATACAGATAATCGCATTTTTGCTGATTCCGGGACTCTTCGCCGAAGCTTTTTCCGGGGTCAAGACCATATTTCTCGCTTTATTCAGAGGCGAGGCACTTGAGCTGTCCCAGGTTTTTCCCGCGCTGCTTCTGATTATAGCTGCTCTTCTGCTGGGAAGGTTCTTCTGCGGCTGGCTCTGCGCTTTCGGTACGTTCGGAGATATGTTGCGCATTATCGGGAAAAAGCTTTTCAGAATTAAATTCAAAATGCCGGAAAAACTGGACGGCGCTTTGAAGTATTTGAAATACGTCCTGCTTGCGTTTCTGGTATTCACATGCGCTTTCGGAATTGAAGCCTTTTCGGAGTGGAGCCCGTGGGACGCTTTCGGAGTCCTGGGAGCCATTCCGCCGGATATCGCCTACGCTCTTTCCGCTTTCATGCCGGGAGTCATTATACTTATTGTCATAATGATCGGCTCACTGTTCGTGGAAAGATTCTTCTGCCGCTACCTCTGCCCAATGGGGGCCGTGCTCAGCGCGGTATCCTTCTTCAAAACGGTCAAAATTAAGAAAGGGGGCGAGGAATGCGGGAAGTGCAAGGCCTGCACCTCGAGCTGCGCGATGGGGATACCTATGTACAAGCACTCCAGCGTCAGCTCCGGAGAGTGCATAGGCTGCATGAAATGCATAGACCCGTGCCCGCGCGGGAATACGAGACTCACCGCTTTTTCGCGAGGCTTGGCGCAGCTTTTCGCAGCATTCGCCGCAGTTTTCCTGATTGGTCTCTATTACGCCGGAGTTTTCGGAATCGATGCGCTCAAAGCGAACGCCAAACCCGAATACTATGTTGCGGGAAACGCGGCTTCGGATACGGCGGGCGCAGTGGTTTCCCCCCAACCCTCGGAAAAGGCGTCGGCACAGACTGTCACTAAAACCGCGTCGGCCTACAAGGACGGAACGTACAGCGGTACGGGTATCGGATATAAAAACCAGAAGACGACAGTCAATGTCACCGTATCGAACGGAAAAATAACCGCTATCGACACGGTGTCGACCGGGGATACACCCCAGTATTACAGCAGGGCCTTCTCCACGATAGTATCTGGAATAATCTCAAAGCAGAGCACTTCGGTAGATACCGTGAGCGGCGCGACATTCACGAGCAAGGGCATAATAAGCGCCGTGTCGAACGCGCTTTCACAAGCCAAAAATTAAAGAGGAACACAGCTTGCGGGGCGCTTTTACGCCCCGCATCTTTATGTAGAAAAATAAAAATCGGATTTGTATTTTCCGCGGAAAACCTGTATTATAAGAAAAAACTGTAAAAATTGCGGAGGTTAAAATGAAGCTCGCGGTAATAAACGGCAGCACAAGGCGAGGCAGCACCTGGAACAGCATGGACCTTATAAGGCAGGAGCTTAAAAAATACGCCGAGGTCGAGTCTAAGGAGTTTTTTCTGCCCGATGCCATGCCCCATTTCTGCGCAGGATGCTTCTCCTGCTTTTTTAACGGTGAAGATAAGTGTCCTCATTCGGAAGCTGTCAGGTCTATCGCGGACGCGATCCTCGAAGCCGATCTGATAATACTCACGTCGCCCGTTTATGCGCTTGATGTTTCAGGTCAGATGAAGGCCCTCCTGGATCATCTCTGCTATATGTGGCTGAGCCACAGACCCGACCCGAAAATGTTCAATAAAATCGGTCTTACAGTGACGACAACCGCAGGGGCGGGGCTGCGTCACGCCTCGAAAACCCTGCGCAACAGTCTGAAGTTCTGGGGAGTTAAGAAGGTTTTCACTGTAAAGCACGCTGTGGCGGCGGCAAAATGGAGCGGCGTGCCGGAGAAAAATAAGAGCAGGATAAAAAAGAACGCCGAAAAGACGGCGAAGAAAATCGCGCAGGCTGTCAAAAACGCTGACAGGCTTCCGAACCCGCTCTTCAGAAGCTTTATGTTCGGCATGGTAATAAGAGCGATGAAAAAGTATGACTGGGGGGAGAGAGATATAAGTCACTGGAAAGCCCAGGGCTGGCTGGACGGCAAAAAGCCATTCTGAATATCACTTCGCGCTCCTGCGGCGCCTGTGCCGCAGGAGCTTTTTTCAAAATTTTTTCCGGAGACTGCAAATTTTGGTTGACAAATGTTTACTGGCGGTCTACAATGAGGTTAACAATTGTTATCCTGATTGGAGGAGATAGCCTTGAGCAAAAATATAAGCCTTTCGGACGGCGAGTGGAAGCTGATGAGCCTTTTATGGGAGAAATCTCCGCGAACCATAGCGGAGATGGTATCGGAGCTGAAGACCGACACGGGCTGGAACAAGAGCACGATATTCGTCATGCTTACCCGAATGGAGGAAAAGGGCGCGGTACGCTTTGAGGAAGGCGCGCGAGCGCGTCAGTACTATCCGGCGATAAAGAAAAGCGAAACGGCGGCAAAGGAAACCGAGAGCTTCCTGAAAAAGGTCTACAACGGCAGCCTGGGGCTGATGGTGGCGTCCATGGCGTGTCAGAAGGCCCTGCGAAAGCAGGATATCGAGGAGCTTTATGAAATACTACGGAAAGCTGAGGAGGAGGCGTCGCAGTGATCGAATACCTTGTCACCTCTTCGGTGCTCATTACGGCGCTCATCTGTCTGCGCGCCGTCTTTCGAAACAAAATCAGCCGCAGGCTGCAATACGCTCTGTGGGGGCTTGCGCTTTTGCGGCTTTTGCTCCCGTTTCCGCTGATGAAAAGCCCGTTAAGCGTTATGAACGCGGCCCGCACGGCTCCGCTTCAGGCGCGGGAAGAAAAGGCCGTTCCTAATGTTCCCGCCCCGGAGGCGCTGCCGTCAGGCGCGGGGAGCACGCAGATTGTTCCGGGGGACGAAAGCGTTCCGGGGGGCGTCCAAAAGCAGGGCGGCAAAAGCGGCAGCGGCGATTCGGCCGCCGAATATCTGAAAAGAATCTGGTTTGCTGGCTCCGCTGCCGGAATTTTTTGGGTAGTATCGACGAACCTCAGATTCTACGCGAGGCTGCGCAAAACAAGAATGGGTTATGAGGCGCCGGAAGCCGGTCTGCCGGTCTATGTAAGCCCGGCGATAGATTCGCCCTGCCTTTTCGGACTTCCCCGTCCGGCGATTTACCTGACACCCAGGGCCGCTCAAAGCGGCGAAACAATGAGAATGGTGCTTGAGCATGAGCTTTGCCACTACCGCCACGGCGACCATTTATGGTCGCTTATGCGGGGGCTCTGCCTTGCCGCCCACTGGTGGAACCCGCTCGTATGGGCGGCGGCGATACTGTCGAGGCTCGACGCCGAGATGGCCTGCGACGAGGCCGTCATCAGGAGAATAGGAGAAGGGGGACGTCTTGAATACGGCCGCGCTCTTGTAGATATGATAGCGGTGAAGAAAGCGCCGTCAGGGCTTATGTGCGCCGCCACAACGATGGTTTCGGGAAAACGGGGAATAAAGTCCAGGCTCGATATGATAATAAAAAAACCTAAAACTTTTGTTCCTGCGCTTGTCGCGGTAATAATAGCCGCGGCGCTGTGCGTAGGCTGCACTTTCACAAGCGCAAAAACAGACGCCGGCGTAAAATCAAAAAGGCTTTCACCGGAGGAGGCTCTGGATAAGCTCATATCCGGGATCTCTTTTTCCGACTCTCAGGTGAGCTTCACCATACCTGAGGACTATGAAAATCCGAAGGATTGGAATATACATATCGCCGGAAGGGCTTTAAGCGGAGAATTCTCGCAGAGCCTGCACTTTTATGAGGACGTAAACGACGCGAAGGCCTGGGAGCGGGGGAAAACGTATGCAGTCGCTCTCAGCAAGGACTATGTCGAGCTTAGCATCAGCGCCGCCCTGCCTTCTCAAAGCGGCGGCACGATCGAAAAAAGCGCAAGCCTGCTGCCTTCGATAAGCTACAACATAAGAAAGCTGGGGGCGGCCGGCAGCGTGCTGCTGCCCTCGCCCGAGGGAGCCAAGCTCTGCGAGGACATTATTGCGGACTTTATGGTAAAATCGGCGGCATGGCCGGCGGCAGACGTGGATGCGCTCGACGAATGCTATCTCATTGAGCAAAAGTACTCAAACGGGAAAAACATCGACTACTACGCGTACAAACTTGAAGGCCTTGCATATCTGCAGCACGGGGTCGGGGGGCAGCGCAGCCGCCTGAACGACGAACTATACGAAAGGTTCAAGGCTTACGCCGATTCAAGGCTCGCAGGCGGCAGCGCACAGGAGCGCTTTGCTCGGGAATATGTGGATAAGGTTATCGAAAGCTTCAAATCCTACGGCGTCATAATAAAGGACAGCAAAATAACGAGCCTTAAAAAGGCGGCGCGATTTGAGAATTTGACGGCTTACCCGATAGAGCTCTGGCTGCTGGAGTACCGTATGCTGCCCGAGGACATTAGCAAGGTCATTTTTGCCGGGGGCATGACTCAGGAAAACGGCGCCATAACTGAGTATGGCAGCATGGGCCAGCCGCTGCTGATCATTTCTTATCCGAACGGCAATCCGACCTATCTCGGCAACACCTGGACGGGCAGCGTAAACGAGGAAGGCGGCATGGAAAACGGTCTGAGGCTCTGGCTTGAAAACAGAAAACTCATAAAGCCCGAAACCTATCAGGGCGACCATTACAACGTAAGCTTCAAGCTCTCGGACGGCAGAGAAGCGATACTCATACTCTCGCAGCCGGTGCGGAAGGGCTCCGGGGGAATATGGTGCGTGGAGCGCTGGTATGACTCCTACGGGAATATGTATCTCGTGACGCCGGATTTGAAAGGCGAAGCCTACAAATACTACCTGGAGCTTCAGGCCGAGTGCGACAGCGGGCACAGACCGGGGCTTCTGGATCCCAGACAGGCCGCGCTTGAATACATCACCGGCACAATGGGACAGCATGCCACTTTTGACAGCATAAAGGTCTCCGAAAAATATTCCGGCCTCGACGCGGATGTTGTCGTCTGGAGCCTGCTTAATGAAATCTGCTCCTCGCCGGCGGCGTCCTCAAATCCCGGAGATTACATAAAAGCGCATAAAAGCAGCTACGAAGCCCTCGTAAGCGGCGGGGAGACCACGCTGCGCTATATATGCTCCGAATTTCTGAAGGGCGGGCAGACGGGACTTAACGGACACATCATGCGTTCGGTGATGCTTGACATACTCGGCGGCGAGGCGCCGGATCTCGGCACCGCATCGACGGGACAGGAATGGTTTGAAAGATGGAAGGACTGGGCGCTCAAAAACCGCGGGGAGCTCGAAAAGAACAACGCAAAATCCGCGCTGCTCTTTAAGGTGATGAAAAGCGCCTGAACGCCTTGGGAAATCCCAGGCGCGCAAATTTTACAGCGATTTTTCCCCGATTTGAAGATAAAAAGCACCGCATGTGCTATCATTAGCTTAGAAATCCTCAGATAAGACAGATTCTCTACTTATTCCTCTCTTACATAGTCGCAAAAAGGCAGAGCCGCCGGATATTCCGACGGCTCCGCTTTTCATTCTTTTGCAAGCAGGCTTTCAACCTTCTCTATGTCCGCCATTATGCCGTCAAGCTCGTTTTTGTACTTAGTAACATAGCGGCTTGAAAGATGAATGTTCTGCTGCCCGAGGATGATCAGCCGCTCCTCCTCAACTTCTTCGTACAGGTCCTTGAGTTCCCTGAGCTTCGCTTCAAGCTCGGCCCTGCTCATATTTTCAAACTTGGCCATGCCGTCCTCCACAATGAATTTTTGTTACATTCTATACCAGGGCGCCGTCCGCGTCAACCACGGCCTCTCCCGGCCGGTAAAATAAGAATAATGAAATATGAAAAAGCATCGAACCGGACTTGAACCCGTGTCAATGCTTTTTCCTGAACATTATAGTATAAAGGAGCCATGCGCTCAGTATAAGAGAAGCCGTGTAGCCGAAAACGCCCAGAAGGGGAATGCCGAGCAGCTTCGGTTTCATGTCGGTTAGGCACAGGAGGCTGGAGCCAATGAGGATAGCGGCGTTGAGCAGGCAGACAATGAGCCTGTTGACCATGGAATTGATCCTGAAAAGAGGTTCCTCCGAGCCGATAAGCTCTATGTTCAGCTTGCCCTGTCCGCGCGAGGCCAGCCTCAGAGTTTCGGAAAGGTTTGTGGAGAGCTCGGACGTCCTTCCGCCTATGCCGAGGAGCATCGATTTCGCCCTTTCAAGCTCCTTAAATATGTCAAATTCGTCAACGAGCGTCTTTGAGGTCACGTCGGTGAAAATGCTTATGACATTCGTTTCGGGATCGAGCCTGCTTATGACGCCCTCCAGCGTTATTATGCCGCGGCTCAGCATCGCGATGCCGGGCGGCATGGCAAGACCGTTCGAGCGCGCTATCCCGATGAGATCGCGCATCACCTCGCTTATGTTTATGCTCCCCAACTCCATGGAGCCGTATCTTGAGAGCATGCCGTCCAGATCGTCCGCAAGGCGGCTGTGGTTTATTTTCCCCGAATGCCTGCTTATGCCTAGAACGGCGGTTTTAAGGGAATAGACGTCGCCCGCGGCGACCGCTATTATGGCTTTTTTGAAAAGCTCACGGTCGCGGGGGGAAAGAGTGCCCGTCATTCCGAGGTCGAGCCAGACGATTTTGCCGTTTTTGACTATTATGTTGCCGGGATGGGGGTCGGCGTGGAAGAAGCCGTCTTCCAGCACCTGCTTCACATAGCATGAGGCAAGCTTTCTCGCAAGCTCTCTGAGGTCGAACCCGGACTCGGCGAGAGCTTGGTTTTCGCCTATCCCGACGCCGTCGATTTTTTCCATGCACAGTACCCTTGAGGTCGTCAGCTCCCATTCGACCCGAGGGAAC
The DNA here is from genome assembly GCA_029265975.1 of Clostridiales bacterium. Classification (GTDB taxonomy): domain Bacteria; phylum Bacillota; class Clostridia; order Oscillospirales; family Oscillospiraceae; genus DUPK01. Next base: position 21,693 of record JAJUGN010000003.1, on the reverse strand, counting down.
TCCACAAAATCGAGATTGTTAAGTTCGCTGAACCTTTTTATGTGTCCGGCTTCGGTCAAAAAGTCCATCTCCTGCTTTGCGACCGTCCACATCTCGTTGAGGACGCCCCCGAAGTCTATCACGTCTCCGCTCCTGACGGCTATTTTTGCCAGCGCCGCCGCCTTGTGCATGAGCTTCATGTCCTGGTCCATCCGCTCGTATATACCCGGGCGCTGAACCTTGAGCACAACGCTGCGCCCGTCCATTAGCACCGCCGCGTGAACCTGCGCGATGGAAGCCGAGCCGAGAGGGATTTCGTCCACAAATCTGAATATCTCGGTGCAGTCTTTTCCGTACTCGCGTTCAAGCACCTGCCTGACCTCGTCAAAATCCATTGGACGGACAGCGCTTCGAAGGAGAGCCAGCTCACGGCAGTATTCGTCGGGGAGCAGGTCGGGGCGCGATGACATAAGCTGACCCAGCTTTACAAAGGTCGGCCCGAGGTCCTCGAGGATATGGCGCAGTTTTTCGGGCGTTAAACCGCGAATGAGGTTGTAACGCCCGAAAACTTCAGCTATTTCTTTCAGCCTTGCGGCAGAGGAGCCTTCCTTAGGACTGCTCTCCCTTGTCGTCATTGTCATCATCTTTCGTCCAATTTTCATAGATTTCCTCGACCCTGCACTTTATGACCTCAAATTCCTCTTTGCTGAGCTTCTCGATTTTGGAGAGGATTTCCTCGGCTTCCGACCTGACCTCGACCTTGGCGTCGTCAACCTTTTCCTCCAGCTCCGCGAGCTTTGCCTTGAGGTTCTCTATCTCTTCCTTTGTGAGCTTTTCCAGCGATTCGAGAACCTTCTTCACGCTTTCGGACGCGGCCGCTTTCCTGCGCTTGAGCTCCTCGCTGAGCGCCTTACCCTTTTCGATGGCCTCTTCGCCCTTCTTTGAAAGGATCTCAACCGCCTCCTCGCCCTTTTTGGAAAGCGTTTCAACGTACTGACCGCTGTTTTTCGCGATTTTTTCCGCCGCCTTGCCTACCGCGTCGGCAGTTACGGCGGCTATTCCAACGCCGGTATAAATGGCTTTTTTGAGCCCGTCGTTCAATTTGTTCTCAGACATTTTCAATTCTCCTTTTATATTCTCATAATATTATTATGCGGAAATTCACTGTTAGCAACAAAACTGTGAAAAAGATAGATCATAAAACCGTTTTAAGCTTGAAAATCATATCGTCGGCCTTTTGCTTCAAAATGCAGCTCTGATAAGCGGTAAGCATGATGAATACGACTTCCTTGATTTTTGCTTTGTCACCCTCCTTTTTTTCAAGGCTCCTGATTATCTCTTCTCCCGCCGCCCTTTCGTAAGCTTCGAGATCGCCCGGCTTCGCGCCCTTCGTCTTGATTACGGAGTCGTTAAAGATCACCAGCAGCTCCTTTTCCGTCAGAGAGCCCTTCGAAAAAGAGCTTGCGCAGTCTAGAAGCAGCTTGATGTCGTCAAGCTCCAGCACCCTCCGCAGGGAGTTGAAAATCAGTATCCTTGCCACCTGGTTTTCATCATAGAACCTGCCCTTGCGCGGCGGGTCCACATAGTTCCTCTTTACCCAGTTTTGTATAGTTTCCCTCGTCAGGTTGTCGGCTATGTGCGTGATCTGCGAAAGCAGCAGACCGGAGCCGAAGCCCAGAAAAGGCGAGAGGATGGTCCCGACCCCGGTGAAAATAGAGCCGATAAGGCCGCCTATCTTAATATTAGTTCCCGGAATAGTAAACTTATTATCTTCCATTTGAGCCACCGCAATACCTTTTATTCGTGATTAACCATATCATAAGTTCATATGACTGTCAATAATGGTATTTAATATTTTACAAATTGTACATAAATATTAAATTAGCGCAAAATTCGTATTGTAAGCGAAGTGCTTTTCCGATATAATAACCCTAAAAGCGAAGCTTGTTCCGGCCGCGCCTGCGTTTATTATTGCGGCGACGGCTCGTAATCAAAGGCTCGCAGGCCGTCACGAGAAGGCGGCTGCACGGAGTGCGGCGGTAAACGGGCGTGGCCGGCAGGCAGAGGTTTCCGCCGCCGCGCGGGAATACACGGGGGGATTTTCATGGTCATATACTATACGGGCACGGGAAACAGCCGCTATATAGCCGAGCTTCTCGCGGTGCGCCTTGAAGACGAGCTTGTCTGCGCCAACGATTATATAAAGGCGCAGAAAAGGGGAGAGTTTTGCTCGGAGAAGCCTTATGTTTTCGTTTTTCCGACATATGCCTGGCGCGTCCCGAGAGTTTTTGAGGATTTTTATACTCAGGGCGCATTCACGGGAAACACAAAGGCCTACTTCGTCATGACCTGCGGGGACAGCATAGGCAGCGCGGGTTTTTTCCTCGAAAAGCTCTGCCAGATGCAGCTCATGTCATATATGGGCGTATACGAGGTCAGAATGCCGGAAAATTACGTCGCCCGCTTCAAGGTTCCGGGCAAGGAGGAACAGGAGAAGATAATAGCCGCTGCGGAGAGAAAGATACCGATAATATCAAGGTATATAAGGGAGCAGGAGGACTTTCCGAAGCCGGAAGGAAAGCAGACGGCGGCTTTTACGACACAGGTAATTACTCCGGTGTTTTACCTGTTCGGAGTGAAGGACAAAGGGTTCCGCGCCACAGACAAATGCACCGGCTGCGGGGAATGCGTGAGGCTCTGCCCGCTGAACAATATAACGCTGAGGGACGGCAAGCCGTCTTACGGCGGCAACTGCACGCACTGCATGGCGTGCATCTCGGGCTGTCCCTCCGAAGCCATCGAGTATAAGAGGAAGACTGTGGGAAAGCCAAGATATTATCTCAGGAAGACCGCGCTTCCCCGGCAAGGCGCGAACTGAGTAAGGCATATTAGACCAGCCGAGACATTCTATGCAGGGAGCGCCAGGCGCTTTCAGCCTTACGGAAAACCGGACGCATTTAATCATTATGCGTTCGGTTCAGACTGTCAAAAAAGCCCTTTGGGCTTTTTTGACAAGAGGGCTTAATGACGGACGCTCTGCCGCGTCCGTCATGAGAGGTGTCATTTCCGACGTACACGCCGCCGGAAATGACAGATTTTACTTTGTTTCCGCCATTCGTGACGGAAATTCTGCGAAGCTTTTTTGCTGTAAACAAGTTTTTCGACAAGCTGAACCGGACGCATTTAATTATTATGCGTTCGGTTATTCATTTGTCGGAGCAAGGCGAGCCGAAATTGAAAATTAAAATTTTGTAAAATTTAAATTAATACTTGAAAAATTATTTCCAGAAGATGTATACTGTTCTAGCACTTTGCAGAACAGAGGCGTAAAGACAAAGAACAAGAGAAAAAAACCGGTAAAAAAGGGGGGCTGGAAGTGTCGAGTAAGATGATTAAGGGGAAAAACGGCTACTATATCCCCTGCCAGACAAACATAATCGGAAACGAGAAAAAGATAGCGGTTATAAGCCACGGTTTTGGAGCAGGCAAGGATACGAGAACCGCCGAAGCTTTCTCTCGGCTGCCATACGAATACGGCATAGGCACGATATGCTTTGACTTTCCTGCTCACGGAGAAAGCCCCGCGGATACGAGAAGTCTTAGGGTCGAAAACTGCGTCTCTGACCTTGGGGCGGTCGGTGAATACGCGAAAGAGCTGGCTCCAGAGGCGGAGATTGTATATTTTGCCACGAGCTTCGGCGCTTACATAACGCTTATTTACCTTTGCACAAGGGGCAAAAAGGGCTGCAAGGCTTTTCTGAAGAGCGCCGCCCTGAATATGCCGGATGTGCTGAGGCGCCATTTCATGCCGGAAGGCCTGAGGATGGACAGGTACGGTCTGATAGAGCTTTTGGTGCCCGTGATCGGAACGGTAAAGGTTCCGAGGGAATTTGTTGACGAGCTCGAGAATTACGACGTGTTCGAGCTTTGGCGTCCCGAAACTGCGGAGCTTGCAATGCTCCACGGAGTTTCCGACACCATATGCGACATCTCGGCAGCGCGCCGGTTTGCCGTTCTTACCGGAGCCGACCTTGTAGAAATCGAGGGCGCGGGCCATTTCGGTTATCCGGGAAGCGTCGAGCGGGCGGTGACGGAGGCCGCAGCCTTTTACATCAGGGACAAGCTGAACGATTTGACGATAAGAAAAATGGAACAGCACGAGGTCAATGAGGCTCTGGGAGAGGTCTGGGAAATCTTTATAGAGCGTTTCGCGCCGAAATGCCCCATTGATACAGCGATTATCTTAAGGAAGCTGTTGGAGCAGGAGGCGTCGTCCGGCAATATTGCGCTTTACGGGGCCTTCAGCGAAGGCAGGCTGTTCGGCGCCGCAGTTATGAAAAAGGATCTCAGCCATATGTACCTTCTGCTTGTAGGGAAAAAGTACATCGGCTACGGCGTGACGCGAATGCTGATGAATGCCGTGCTTAAGGAAAGCTCCGCGGAAAGGATTACCCTTAATGCGATACCCGTTTCCGAGGAGATGTACCGGCATCTCGGTTTTGTTCCCAGCGCGGACGCGAGTCTGATTGGCGACCGGAGATTTGTGCCTATGGAATACAAAATCCGCAAGCCGCAGGCGCTTTCGTATGCCGGAGGCGGGGCGGCAGAAGCCTGATTTTACAGCCGGCGGCTCCGAAAGCGCCGCCGAGAAGGTCACCGCTTCCGCTTAAGAGAGGATTTTCGCGCTTTGGGAGGCAAACATATGAGGTATGAATGGCTGGACGAATATCTGCTGAGCAAACGCGGAGCCGTGCGCGACTACAAAATAGAATGGCAGTGGGAGCGCTATCTCGTCGCCGGCAAAATGTTCGCGGCAACCTGTACACCGGGGCCAGCGCATACAATTCATCGGGGGCGCAAGATGGTGATACTGAAATGCGACCCGCTTCTGGCCGATATGTTCAGAAACGAGTATGCGGACGTTGTACCCGGCTTCTATATGGATAAACGCTCCTGGAACACGGTATATCTCGACGGCGCGGTTCCGGACGAGGTGATGAAGGATATGTGCGACATGTCGTACAGGCTCGTTTTCGAAAAGCTGACGAAAAAGGAGCAGAGGGAGATCCTCGGCAAATGAATGCTGTGAGGCAGGATAGGCTATGGAAATACGCGCGATTAAAGCGGAAGAGGCGGACGAAATAAGCAGGATTTATGCGCTCAGCTGGAAAAGCGCGTACAGGGGCATAGTCGGAGACGCCTATCTGGACGGACTTAACGAGCTTAGATGGTCGCAAATCCTTTTGAAAGAACCGTCAAGCTCGTTCGTCATTCTCGAGAAGGGCGAGCGCGTCGGAACCGCATCCATAAAATACGATTGCGACGAAAATATGAAGGACGCGGGCGAAATCGTATCCATCTATTTGAAGCCGGAGCATACAGGAAAAGGCTACGGGAAGGCGCTTTTCGCATTCTGCCTGAGCAAGCTGGCGGAACTGGGATGCGGAAGCGCCTTTTTATGGACTTTTGAAAAAAATGAAAGAGCAAGAGCCTTTTATGAAAGCTTCGGGTTTGCCTGGGACGGGCAGAAAAAGCATTTGGATATCGGCGGTGAAAGCATCCCGGTAATAAGGTACGTCTATAAATTCGGAGAGGGTTTGTCGGCAAATGGTGGTAAGGATACTTGAAGAAAACGAGATAGCGGAGGCGCTGGATCTGGTCTGGGAGGTGTTTTCGGAGTATGAAGCGCCGGAATACGGCGAGGAGGGCGTCTTGAGCTTCAGACAGACTCTTTACAGCGAGGATTTCAAAAATATAATCGTTCTGTACGGCGCCTTTGAAGGCGACAAGCTTGCCGGAGTCGCCGCCACAAGGAACAGGGGCACCCACATCGCGCTTTTCTTCGTGCTTCCACAGTATCACAGGCGGGGCATAGGCCGCGCCATGTTCGAAACCATAGTCAGCGACAGCCCCTCGGATACGATAACCGTGAACTCCTCGCCATACGCCGCCAAAATATACGAGCGCCTCGGCTTTGAAGCCGTGTCGCAGGAACAGACGGTTCACGGCATAAGGTTTATTCCCATGGAATATAAAAAAGGAGCGGAGGCCGACAGGCAGAGGCAGGAAAAGAGCCGATGAACGTAGTTCAGGCCTGCGGGAAAAACCCCTGTCCAGGCCGCCATGCCCGAAGCGCCGTAAAAGCGTTCTTTATGGGGACAAACGGCACGGGGTTGCGGCAGCCGAGCTGAAAAAACAGAAAAATGCCCGTACAACGGCATTCCGCTTGCCCCGCGGCTTCAGCCCCGGGGCAGTCGATTTTGTCTTGTGATTATTTGAAAATGATAGTATAATAAAAAATATAATGTTCAATGCGGAGGATTGAAAGTGAAGCTTTGGTTTGCGATATTTTTAGGAATTGTTCAGGGGATTACGGAGTTTCTGCCGGTTTCAAGCTCCGGACACCTTTCCATATTCCAGAATGTGTTCGGCATGACGAACATTGAAAAAAATCATATGTTTTTTGATGTGCTCCTGCACCTCGGAACGCTTATCTCGGTCTGCATAGCGTACAGAAGTGATATAGCGGATCTAATACGCGTGTTTACCGGTTCTTTTAGAAAATCAGGGAGCCGCGGAGGAGCCGAAAAATCCAAGGCGCGCCCGGCGGCAAGGCTGATGGTGCTGCTGATAGTAGCGACGCTTCCCCTTCTGGCGGCCGTCTTTCTGAAGGATTATGTTGAAAAGCTTTTCGACAATACGATATTCGTTGGGATAGCGCTCATCGTGACGGGACTTCTCCTTTTCGCCTCGGACAGGGCGGCGCGAGGCTCCAAAAACGAGAAAAACGCCACAGTGACAAACGCGTTTTTCGTCGGCGTAATGCAGGCCGTAGCCATAGTGCCGGGGCTTTCCCGCTCGGGCTCGACGATATCCGCAGGCATTTTTCAGGGCTTTGACCGTGAATTTGCGGTCAAATTTTCCTTCCTTATGTCCATACCCGCTATTTTGGGCGCGAACATACTCAGCCTTTTTGACGCCATGGCGGACGGGATAAACCTGTCGCTTCTCCCTGTTTATCTCGCGGGAGTAGCCGCCGCCGCGATATCGGGCTACTTTGCGATAAAGCTTGTAAGGTACATAGCAAAAAGGGAAAGGTTCGGGGCCTTCGCCTACTATTGCTGGGCGGTGGGAATTCTCGCGATCGTGCTTACGATCATAATATGACTCTCGGGGAGTGTATCGGATGGCGCAAAGGAAGAAACAGGCTTCGAGAAAGAAACCGGCGTCAAAGCAGGCCGGAACAGAGAAAAACACAAGGCTGACGGGAGCCGTCGTTTGCCTTTTTCTCGGCATATGCTCGGTTTTCGGCTATTTCAGCAGCGAGGCGCTGTTCATTAAATTTATGAGGACCATGGGCACCAGCCTTTTCGGCTGGGGCTTTGTCATACTTCCGGCATGCCTTTTCGGCTCCGCTTATCTGCTGGCCTTCAGCCGCGAGCGTCCCGTGAGGCTGAGGGTGACCAGCACGATGCTGCTTGTGCCTGCGCTCGGCATTCTCACGCACCTTTCGCTCTGCAAAACGGATTATGAGATAACCGCAGGCATCATAAAGCAGCTGTTTGTCGACGGTGCGGCTCTTGAAAGCGGCGGAGTGATAAGCGGTTTTCTGGCTGTTATGCTCATAAAGCTGCTCGGAGTCGTATGCAGCATGATTATAATCGCAGTCCTGGTCGTCATACTTTCAATGGCCGCCTTGAGGATTACCCCCGCCAGCCTGATGGAGCTTCGGAGAATGAGGCTCGAAAGACTTGAAAGCCGTGAAGAAGACGAGCCGGCGGAGTATGAGGAAGAGGACTCGAAAAAGCATCCCGAGCCTAAAATATCTTATGTGGACGCAAGGGATTCCTATGCGACAATAAAAAAAGCCATTGACATCCCGGTGGACGACCCGCCGCTGATACCGGAAAAGAAAAAGGCCTCGGTTCTGTTCAACAGGATGCCCGGCGCAAAGCCGCCGGACAAGGCTTTTTCAGCCGAAAGCGAGGCGAAGCCTCCCGAAGCGCCGCCGGCCGAGCAGACCAAGCCTAAAAAAGAGGAGATCAGCGCCGAAGAAAGCGCGGTGGCGAGAACAATAGAACAGAACCTCTCGAAAGCCGAAAACGAATATGTATTCCCGCCCGTAGAGCTGCTGACCGAGGTCAAGCGGGTGGCGGCAAATACCGGAGAAAGCGAAATGAAGGCCAACGCGCTGCGCCTGGAGGCTACCATGCGCAACTTCGGCATAAACGCTAAAATATCCAGCATTACAAGGGGGCCTACCGTAACGCGCTACGAGGTGGAGCTTGAGCAGGGCGTCCGCCTTAACAAGCTCACGAATCTGGCTGACGACATAGCGCTTTCCCTCGGAGCGTCGGGAGTCCGGATAGCGCCTATACCCGACAAGATATCCATAGTCGGCATAGAGGTTCCGAACAAGCTCGTCAGCACGGTTTTTATACGGGAGCTCATAGAATCCCCAGAATTCAGAAACGCCGCCTCCAAGGTCACCTTTGCTCTGGGCAAGGATATAGGCGGGAAATGCATAGTCGGAAACATCGAAAAGCTGCCGCATATGCTGATCGCCGGCACAACGGGAAGCGGAAAGTCCGTATGCATGAACTCGCTTATAATAAGCCTCCTGTATAAGGCAAAGCCGGACGAGGTCCGCTTTATCATGATAGACCCGAAAATGATAGAGCTGGGAGTCTACAACGGAATCCCGCACCTGCTTATCCCGGTAGTCACCGATCCGAAAAAGGCGGCGGGCGCGCTCCAGTGGGCCGTTACGGAGATGATGAAGCGTTACAGGCTTTTCTCGGAGCTGGGAGTAAAAAATATAACTACATACAACGCCGCCTGCGAGAAGGACCCCGAAAGGCAGAAGCTCCCGCAGATAGTGATACTTATAGACGAGCTGGCAGACCTTATGATAGCGGCGGCCAAGGAAGTGGAAGAATCAATCTGCCGCATAGCACAGATGGCGAGAGCCGCGGGCATGCACCTCATAATAGCCACGCAGAGGCCCTCCGCCGACGTTATTACCGGACTTATGAAGGCGAACATCCCGTCCCGCATCGCCTTTGCAGTCGCTTCGCAGCTTGAAAGCCGCATAATCATGGACACCCCGGGCGCCGAGAAGCTGGTCGGGCGGGGGGACATGCTCTATTTTCCGCTCGGCGCCGGAAAGCCCATCCGCGTGCAGGGCACGCTTATAGGCGAGGAGGAGGTTGAGTCCGTAGTCGAATTCGTAAAGAAGAGCGGCACGCCGCAGTATTCGGACGAGATTATAAGCCACATGGAGAAGGCCGCAGAGGAGAAGAAGGGAGGGGCGCAGGAAGGCGCTCCGGAGGCTCCGCAGGACGATGCGGACGAGCTTCTGCCCGCCGCAATCGACATAATCCTGGAATCCGGACAGGCCTCGGTTTCAATGCTCCAGCGCAGGCTTAAGCTCGGATATTCGAGAGCCGCGAGGCTCGTGGATCAGATGGAGGAGCGCGGCATAGTCGGACCCTTCGAGGGCTCCAAGCCGAGGCAGCTCCTTATAACCAAGGCCCAGTGGAGAGAGATGCAGCTGATAAACGGCACGGCTCCGACCGACGGCTTCATGGCGGAGGATGACGAGGAGATATTCACGCTCGACGAAGATCAGTGATGAAGGCGAGGCCCCTTTGTATCTTATCGGAAACAAATCCGGATATAGTGGAATTGCATTGCAGACCGTTTCGATTCCTGCGAGATGATGTTCTTACCGCTTATTAAATGCGTGGCTGCGCCGGATTGCGGCGCAGCCACGTTATATATTTCATTGGAACCTGTTACGCTTTTGTGGTAAAGTATAGGCAGAAAAGCAAAGAAGCGGGTCAAGGAGGCGTCAGATTGAACTATCGGAACATAGAAGCCGTTGTAACGGTCGCAAAGTACATGAGCTTTTCCGAGGCGGCTTACGAGCTAAATTACTCCACCTCGGCGATTTCAAAGCAGGTGGCGTCGCTTGAAAAGGCGCTGAACTGCAAAATATTCGAGCGCAATACTAAATCCACGGTCAGGCTTACAAAAAAAGGGCAGAAGATACTGCCGTATATACAGAACGCATATACTTCTCTCAACATTCTCATGGAAAACTGCTATAAGGCCGAAAACGACGCGCAGATTACGATTTCTTATGTCAACGCGCGTTCGGGGAGATATTTGAAGCCGATCCTTGTCAATTACTACAAGGCTTACCCCGATGTGGACATATCCGTCAAGGTGCTCCCGGACGAAGAAATGTGGAAAAAGCTCAGGCAGGGCGAAACCGACCTTGTCTTTAGGGTGCTGCCCGGGGAAATCGGGGAATATGAGGGCCCAAACGATGCCTACGACACCAAAGGCCTTATAATAATACCAGTTGAGAGCTTCGATTTCAAAATAGCAATGAGGGAGGGGCATCCTCTCTGCGAAAAGGAGCATGTAAAAATAGAGGATCTGATAGACTATCAGATCCTACACATAAGGTTTGGCGACTCATTTATGGGAAGGATGAACTATGACGCCTTCGCAAAGCTCTTCAGGGACAAGGGGCTGGAGCCGCGCATAAAGCTCGTCAACGACGACAGCGACCTTCTGATCCTCGATCTTGTGGAGGGAAGCGACGCCGTGGCGCCTGTGCTCGACTCCCGCGCGGCGGCGGCAAGAAAAATAGTGGTTAGGCCCCTTGAGGGGACGCCATATAAAATGACGGTCTGCCTGCTCTGCCTGAGGGACGGGGTTACCCCTCTTGTTAAGCAGCTTATCGAGTTCATTACCGGCAGGAAGCTGAAAATATGACCGAAAATGCCGACGCGCCTGGCATTCCGGCGCGTCGGCATCGTTTTTACAGACTGACGGCCCTCACGTTCGTGAGGGCCGTTTCAGCTTGTCAAAGAACTTGTTTACGGCAAAAAAGCTTCGCAGAATTTCCGCCACGAATGGCGGAAAAAAGTCAACTCTGTCATTTCCGGCGGCGTGTACGTCGGAAATGACACCTCTCATGACGGGCGCGCCAGAGCGCCCGTCATTTAGCCCCCTTGTCGAAAAAGCCCAAAGGGCTTTTTCGACAGTCTGAAATCCCGCCTCGAAATGAGGCGGGATTTCAATACTTGTCTTATTATTTTTTTGCCTTTGCGGCCTTGCCGATTTCCATTCCTCTTTTGAACGCGGCTTCGTTGAGGGCATTGAACTCCGGATGCTTTGCCCCGAGCTTCTTAAACGCCGTCGCGAGCACCTTTTCCGGCGGAAGAATATCCGTATAGGCGATAAAGGCTCCGATCATGCAGAGATTTGTCACCCTGCTGTCTCCGATTTCACGGGCGACATCGCTTGCCGGCACTTCGACGAAGGTTATGTCGGTACGGTCGGGCTTTTCGGTGCAGACCGAGCTGTTTATGAACATGGTCCCTCCGGAATATACGTTATTTACGAACTTGTTCATCGCAAGACTGTTCAGAGCGACAACATAGTCTGTCATTTCGGCTTTCGGCGCGCCTATAGGCTCGTCGGAAATTGTGACGTAGCAGTTGGCGGTGCCTCCGCGCTTTTCCATGCTGTACGAGGGGAAATAGGTAACGTATTTATCGGTGGTTTCGGCAGCGGTATAGCACAAAAGCTGTCCGAATATCATGACGCCCTGGCCGCCGAAGCCTCCTATCAGAATAGAATTTTCCATTTTTTCCTCCATGCCCGCTTTACGCACAGCAGGGACGGCTTTCGCCCGCCTTCCTGCCGTGAGCTCGCGGGGCCGCTTTTTGGGAAGCGGGTACCCGAATAATGCTTTTAAGAAGACAATCAGCGGTTGCGGAACTCCCCGAGCGGATACTCCGGCAGCATTTTCTCTTTAATAAACTTGAGCGACTCAATCGGGGAAAGCCCCCAGTTTGTGGGACAGTTCGATACAAACTCGACAAACGAGAAACCCTTGCCGTCAAGCTGGTGCTGGAAGGCTTCCTTGACGGCCGCTCTCGCCTTGCGCACGTTGGCCGCATCAATGCAGGTAACGCGCGCAATATATGACGGAGCCGTCAGCGCGTTAAGCACCTCGCACATATGCATCGGGTAGCCGTGCTCCTGCGCGTGGCGTCCATACGGCGTTGTCGAGGTTTTCATGTCCATAAGGGTCGTCGGAGCCATCTGGCCTCCGGTCATTCCGTAGTTTGCGTTGTTTATAAAGAAAACCGTAATATTGTCGCCGCGGTTCGCCGCCATCATGGTTTCGGCAAGTCCGATTGAGGCGAGGTCGCCGTCGCCCTGATATGTATATACTACGGTTTCCGGGCTGATTCGCTTAACGGCGGAGGCAACCGCGCAGGGTCTGCCGTGGGGAGAACCGATCGAGTCTACGTCCATGGAAGTGTGGTTGTTTGCGCTGCAGCCGACTCCGTCTACCTGAGTGCATCTCTCGAGAAGGTCAAACTCCTCAAGCACGGACATGATGAGCTTTCCTGCGGCGGAATGAAGACAGCCGGGACAGTAGCCGTTTATGCTTTTCTTAAGGCCTATGGGCCTTGAGTAAATCTTCTCCATATTTTCCTCCTTATTTGTCTCCGTAGAGCTTCTTGGCGGCTTCGATAATGGCCGAACGCTCTATAATTTCTCCGCCCGAACGCAGACAGGTCGCAATCGGGGTGCGCTTTCTCACTACCGCTTCCACATCGTAGTAAAACAGAGGCGGAATGGACATTTCAACGCTCAAAATGCCTCTCAGTTTATTATAATCAAGCTGCTCGTAAGCGATTTCCGGGAAGGGATGCACCTTTATGGGGCGAATCATCCCGACTTTGTAGCCTTCCTTGCGCAGCATGTCTACCGCCGAACGGGCAATACGCGCGGACACCCCGTAGGAGGTAATAATAAGCTCGGCGTCCTCGATCTTGTAGTTTTCGTACTCGACCTCGTTTACCTTCCAGCTCTCGTACATTTCCCAGTCGGCCTTGTTCTTCTGCTCAAGAGGTGCGCGCGGGAATCCCGGACGCTGGCCCGCGCCAATCTGATGAGATCTTGCGGCGCCTTTTCTGCCCGTGGCTGCCCAAGCCTCGTTTTTCTTTCTTTCGGCGGCAAGAAATTCCTCCGACCTCATTTCGGGGAGCACAACCGGTTCCATCATCGCTCCTGTAAACCCGTCGCTGAGTATGTAAACGGGGTTCATGTACTTTTGCGCCAGGTCGAACGCCCTATACATCATGTCAACCGCCTCCTGAATAGTGGACGGCGCAAAAACCAGCATGCGGAAGCCGCCGTTTCCGGAGGCCTTCGTCGCCATAAAATAGTCCTGCTGAGAGGGCTGAATAGATCCTATTCCCGGGCCGCCTCTTGCCATATTGCATATCACGACGGGCAGACATGCGCCCGCCATCCAGGCTATAACTTCGCTCATAAGGGCGATGCCGCAGCTCGAGGATGATGTCATGGCTCTTATGCCGGTTGCGCCAGCGCCGTAGAGCATAGCAGCGGAAGCGGTTTCGCTTTCGCCCTGCAAATATATGCCCCTGACATCAGGCTGAGGCATTCTTCTCGACATATATTCGGGAATCTCGTTTTGCGGCGTGATGGGGTATCCGGCAAAGAAACGGCAGCCGGCTCTTATTGCCGCTTCCGCTATCGCCTCGTTGCCCTTCATAAATACTTTTTCCATTTCGTATTCCCCCTTATTTGTATACCTCGATGGCGGCGTCGGGGCAAACCGTTGCGCATATGGCGCAGCCCACGCAGGCATCGGGGTTGATGGCGACGGCGTATTGGTATCCCTTGGAGTTTACCGCCGAGGTTGTGCCGATAACCTTTTTGGGACAGGCTTCGACACAGAAAAGGCAGCTCTTGCAGTATTCCGATTCGATCTCAATTTTTGGCATATCTTCGTCTCCTTATTAATAAAGTACGCGGTTGATATTTCAACAGCCGGGTCTCAGGGCTCGACCATTTTTCACTCCTGCCAGGGGTAGAGAATATGGATTTTAACCGGAACCAGCGGCTCCTTTATCCTACCTTCAAGTTCGGGGCACAGGTGCTCAAGGGCGCACACAAACGAAACCTCAAGCCTGCCTTCAAGCATCTCTTTCAGTCTTTCGTTACCTTTAACAATATCCTCAGCCGTTGTTTCGAGGCCGAAGTTCGGGTTGCTGACTACGCGGATATTGGATGTCCTCGAGGCGGCAGTTATTCTCCTTATCGTTTCCGCTATGCTTTGCAAATCCCTCGACCAGGGACGGTAGGGGTTGATGAGGAAAAAAACCACGCTGCTGCCGCCGTTTAAGTAATCTGAAAACTGCCCTATCATCCGAGCGCCGTGTTCATTGCCGCCTATGTCCATAATCACAAGGCTCTCCGGCTCCCCGATTGCCTCAATAACGCCCGGGGCTATCGCAGACACGTCTTCAATCGATTCGGTGACGTTGCTGTGGAACTCTATTCCCATGCTCCTGATTTTATTCGCAACATCGCGCGAACGGAAAAGCGGCTTCGTCTGATCCATGTCGAAGAAGTGTATCTTCTGTTTTGTTTCGCCTTTGAGCCCGACGGCGAAATTGATGGCAATTTCGGATTTGCCGGACCCCGCCTCTCCAAGGAAGACGACGGTCTTTTTGCCGCCGAGCAGCTCTGTATATAACTGAGACAAATAACACAGCCCCTTTTTGAGCAAAATAGCGATTTTTTTCTTGTCATCATGCTTAAAAAACCCCGCATTAATATAATAACATAAAAATCCCAAATTCGAACAACTAAAATGAAAATTTTTTTACTATTGTGCGTATTTTTTAAGGCCTTTGCTAATATGAGGAAAATCTGAAGAAAATTGCCGCCATCCAAGCATAATAGAGCTTCGGACGGCGGCAATAAATAGTATAAAAAGCATTAGGGCGACGGCGAACTGCGGCGGCATTTCCCGATACGCAACGAAACACGCAGACGAACAGGCGGACCTCTTTATCGGCGGCGGCCATGGCAGGATAATTTATTTTCTCTCCGCGTGCCTTTCGTCTATTAATGTACTTTTCCGATGTGAATTCCGCCGTGAAAACGATTTGCTATCACTTTATAGATATAGGATTCAGGTTTTTTACAGGCTGAGCCCTGCTTAAGCCGGGCTTTTTCCGTGTTCCGTTATTTGCCGCTTTTGGAAAAGGTTTTGAGCAGGCCGCAAACCCGATTTTATGTTCCAGCGAAATTCACAATTTGTTTTTTGCAACATTAATATCTTTGACAAAAATGACATATTCCTATTGACTTTATGCAAAAAATAGATATGCTGTATGCATAGCGAACAAGTGAATAAATCGTTAAATAATTTTGTAAAGGGGCGATACGAATGAAAATTGTAAAGGTGGAGGTTTTTCGCCTCCCTACCGCCAACAGCCGGATAAACAGCCCGATAGGCTGCCGGATTCACACCGACGCCGGCATCCGGGGGGACGGCGAGGCGGGCATGGCGTACGGAGTGGGCGGTTCCGCCGCTTTCGGCATGGTATGCGATCTGGCGGAGCTGATTATCGGCATGGATCCTCTGCAGACCGAGCTTATCTGGGAAACAATGTACAAAAAGACCTTTTGGGGTCAGAACGGAGGCCCGGTGGTATTCTCGGGAATAGCCGCCATTGACGTGGCATTGTGGGATATCAAGGGCAAGTATTTTAATGTTCCCGTTTATCAGCTTCTGGGCGGAAAAGTCAGAAGCAGGCTGCGTACTTACGCAAGCCAGCTTCAGTTCGGCTGGGGCCAGGTCGGTGTGAGCGAACACCTCTGGGCCGTGAAACCGGAGGATTACGCGCATAATGTGAAGCTGGCCGTGGCCGAGGGCTTCGACGCCGTGAAAATCGACTTCTTTGACAGGGACGAAGAAGGCAGGCCCCTTAGCTTTCTGGATACCACGGGCTTCCTCACCCCCGCCCGGCTTAAAATGGTGGAGGCTAGGATGAAAGCCGCCCGGGAAGCGGCCGGCGACGGAGTGGACATCATTATGGAAAACCACTCCTATCCGGACGCCCTCGGCGCCGTTCAGCTGGCAAAGCTGGCCGAAAAATACGGCATTGTGGCTTTTGAGGAGCCCAACACCCCCACGCCCCAAACAGTTGAATACATAACCAAATATACCAGCGTTCCTATCGCCAACGGCGAGAGGATATTCTCCCGCTGGCAGTATGCGGACTACTTCAAGCGCAATCTCCTGCAGCTCGCCCAGCCCGATATCGGCAACTGCGGCGGCATCAGCGAGGTGAAGAAGATTTGCGACATGGCCCACGCCTTTGACGTCGGCATCCAAATCCACGTTGCCGGAAGTCCGCTGGCTACCAATGCGGCTCTGCATTTGGAATGCGCCATCCCCAATTTCGTCATTCACGAGCACCATGTATGCAATCGGATGGATACCTGTCTCGGGCTTACCAAATACAACCTGCAGCCGGATAAAGGCTTCTTCAGCGTTCCCGATCTGCCGGGTATCGGCAACGAATTCCTGCAGGAGGCCATTGACAAGGCTTATCTCTACAAAGTGGTGAATTAGCATCATCATAAAAAGGTCATTTTAATAACGGAAGGGAGGCGCATAGCCCCAAGCCGGCTTATGAGCGGCCCGCCGTTTCCGGCCGGCTGATTTCTAAAGGCTTTTTCCGGCAGGGAACTTGACTTCCGGCGCAAGTTTACCTTTAAGCAAATAAAAGAAAATAAGGAGGTTTTCGCTATGGCAATCAAAGTTATCAAGGAGCCGGCGCCGAAGCCCGGTTCTCTGGGAAGAACTGAACTTTATGCATTGGCCATCGGACAGGTCATCGGGGCCGGAGTCATCACGCTCATTGTCCCGGCGATCAAAATGACCGGCTATTCCGCCTGGCTTGCCTATTTTGCGGCCATCATCATGGGCTTCATCATGATTTCGCCGTTCGTCTTTGTCTCATCGGCTCTCCGCCTGGGAGGCGGAAACTATTCAATGCTGTGTGAGCTGGCGGGTCCCACCGCATCAGGCATCTTTGCCTTCTCCTATTTGACGCAGTGCCTATCCCTGTCCTTGTTTGGCGTTTCCGCATCAGCTTACCTTGGCGACGTTATCCCCGCTTTGGGCGGCCCGGCTCCGCGTGTCTTTGTGGGGGTCCTTCTGCTGACCATATTCTTTGTCGTCAATCTGCTGGGCGTGGATGTAATGGCCAAGGCCCAGAAGCTTATGACATGGCTGCTCATCGCCGCCCTGTTCATCTTTGCCGCTGTGGGCATTTTCAAAATGAAGCTTCCGATTTTCGACTTCGCAAACCCCAATTTCCTTATCAACGGCTGGGGCATTACCTTCAAAGGCGGAAATATCGCCGGCGGCTTTACCGGGGCGGTTCTGCTGTTCGTATACTCCTGTCAGGGATATTACATGACTATCGCCTACGGCAGGGACGCCAAAAACGCCAGGCGTGACATCCCGGCGGTGCTTTTGATGTCGGTTCCCACGCTGATCGTATTGTATGTGGGCGTGGCAATGGCCGGCGTAGGCGTTATGAGCGTGAGCGAGTACGGCGCTTCCACCACCTTGGTTTTTGCCGCGAAGCGAATCTTTCCGACCTGGCTGTTTTACTTTTTCATCATAGGCGGCCCGATTATGGCGCTGCTGTCCACCCTTAACTCAAGCTTTGCCTATAACGCAATAACTATCGGGCAGTCCTGCGACGATGGCTGGCTCCCCGCCGCTTTCGGAAAAAAGAACGCCAAGGGCTCCCGCGTCTTTATTCTCACGTTTATGTACATTCTGGGCATCATCCCTATTATTTTTGGGCTCTCCATCACCGTCATCACCAACATGGTACAGCTCTTTACTTCCTTTTTTGCCTTCCTGAACTTTGCGGCCCTTGTCAGGCTGCCGAAAAAGTATCCCGAGGCATGGAAAAAGAGCCGCTTACATGTGCCTGACGGCCTTTACTATGCCATCTGCGTTCTGTCCCTTATAGGCTACATCGTAGTGTTCTGGAAGTCATGCCTGTCCATGACCCCCGCCCTGGCTGTTGCCAATGTGGCGGCTCTCATCATTACGGCTGCTATCGGCGTATGGCGTGCCAGGAACGGAAATATTGAGATCCACACCTCCGTGTGGGCAGAGGATGATACCTTAGAAGCCAACACTGCAAAATAGACGGCTTTCAGCAGCAACAACATGGAAAGGAGCATGTTTTAATGAAAATTACAAGCGTAGAATGCTATATCGACGAAGTGGGCTTGGGAGGTTTTGTCACAATTAAGGTCAACACCGACGAGGGCATCAGCGGGTTCGGCGAGGCCGGCCTCGCCTACGGCAACTGCTCTATGGCTGCTTTCGGTCAATGCCAGGATTTTGCCAAGCTGGTCATAGGCATGGATCCCTTCGACACCGAAAAGATTTGGGAGCACCTGCACCGCCATACTTTCTGGGGCATGGGAGGCGGCGTAGTCGTAACCTCGGCAATGTCGGCCATCGATATCGCCTGCTGGGATATTAAGGGCAAGGCTCTCAACCTGCCGGTTTATAAGCTTTTAGGAGGGAAGACAAACGACAAACTCCGCGCTTACGCCTCCCAGCTTCAGTTTGGATGGCGGAAAATCATTGAAAAAAACGATTCGCTTGCGCTGCTCTACGACCCGAAGGACTACTACGACGCGGTTAAGGACGCTGTTTCCGACGGCTATGACGCCGTCAAGATAGACCCCGTTTTTGCTCCCTATCACGAAAAGCCTTTCGGGGAGGTTTTTGCGACCCAGGGCAACCAGATACGCGGCTGTTACAGGGAGCACGATTTGAAGCGCTCAGTAGAGCGCATAGCGGCGGCACGCGAGGCCGGAGGAGATGATCTTGACATAATCATTGAGATTCACTCGCTTCTGGACGCTAACACCTCCGCCATTCTCGGCAAAGCTCTGGAGCCTTACCGCATAATGTATTACGAGGAACCCACCATGCCCTGCAATCCCGGTGTTTACAAGCACATAAAGGAGCGCTGCACCCTTCCGCTGGCTACCGGAGAGCGCAGTTACACACGCTGGGGCTTCCGCCAGTTCTTCGAGGACAGGACCCTTGACATTATTCAGCCTGATTTGGCCAATACCGGAGGAATCACCGAGACAAAGAAAATCTGCGACATGGCTCAGGTCTACGATATCGGCGTGCAGATCCACGTTTGCGGAGGTCCTATAGCCACCGCGGCGGCCCTGCATTTAGAGGCGACCATACCCAACTTCGTCATTCACGAGGAGCACAACGCCAATCTGCTGACCAAGTTCAAAAATGCCGGAAAATACTACTATGCGCCCAAGGACGGCTTCTACGAGGTTCCCGAGCTCCCCGGCATAGGTCAGGAGATGAGCGAAGAGTACATGGCAAAAGCCAAAAAGGTAGTCATCAAGTAATTTTGTGTATTAGCGTTTTGTTTGACTTTCTTTTATTGCTCAGGAACAGCCGCCTTTCCTGTCGGATGGCGGCTGTTCTCACGCTTACGGGAATCACATTCGTTATTTGTTTGCGCGCCGACGCTTCTGCGGTTTTTCCGCTTTCCGCAGCGGCAATTCCCTGAGATATGCGACATCCGTCTGAAAGAGGCTTTCCCCAGATATTTGCGAAGGCTAATTCCGCAAGCCCCTTTTGCCAAAAATAATGACATTTTTCTAAAATAGCGTTATAATAAATGGTAATTCAGAATTATATAGGTGAAAAGTATGGAAAAAGAGAACCTGGGTCAGCATTTCCACCGGAAAATGAAGATAAGCCGCATCTCCATCGTGGATCAGGTATGCGCCTCCATCAAGCAGGACATTGCGGACGGTATCTGGAAAGCGGGAGACAAGCTCCCCTCCGAGTCCGAATTTGCCGACACCTTTGGCGTAAACCGCCTGAGCGTGCGCATGGCTTTGCAGAAGCTCAGCACACTCGGTATCATCCAGACCCGCGTTGGCGAGGGTTCTTTTGTCTGTGACTTTTCGCTGAAGCCGGTGCTAAGCGAGATTTCAGTTTTTTATCAGAACGAAGACAGCTACAAGGATGTCCGCCAGCTGCGAAATCTGCTGGAATACGAGTGCATGCGTTTGGCAACCATTTTTTCGACCGACGAGGAAAAGGAGGAGCTTCGCATAGCATTAGCGCATTACAGCAAGCTTTCTCTGGAATATAATTTGAACATTGACAGCGAAGAGGCGCTCGAACGCGTCGTTGACGCCGACTTCAACTTTCACTACACGGTGGTGAAAATGAGCCACAACAAGCTGTATAAGGACATTTACTATATGGTGCAGCAGCTGATCCGCGACCACATCATGCAGCTGATCAGCACCCGCGCTCACCGCCGGAATGAGATGGGCTTGCCGCCCCTGGGTGAAAGCGATACTCACAATAAAATCTACGATTGCATTATCAAATCCGATACTACCGCGCTGCGCCAGGCCGCCGACGAGCTGCTCGGCATTGTCCCCGTCAAAGGAATAGATGTTTTCGACTGACCTTAGCCCGTTTAACGCAGCTATACCGGAAAGCTCCTAAAACGTGCAATCTGCCTGTTGCTGCACTCCGCAGCAACTCCTTGTGTTTCCCTGCCGTTTGCGTTTCAATGCAGCGCTTCCTGTCCCGCTCTGTTCGACTCATTCCCTTGAGCCGGTCGTTTCGGCTTTAAATCCGTTTTTCTCCTTCATTCCGTCCCCGTTCATGTTTTCCTCTGCATGGCGGGAAGTCAATCGTGCGCTGTCCCTCCTCGCCATAAACGGACTTTTTTGCAGGCGTTTTAATTTGTTTATTTCGTCGCTGACAAAATCAAATCCTGCTGTTTTTTCCTGGGGATAGTTCCTTTGGTGCAAAGAGGCCCAGAAAGACTCTTATGAAAAAAAACAAACCCTGTAACCGTTGAGATTACAGGGTTTCTTATGGTTGCGGAGGCAGGATTTGAACCTACGACCTTCGGGTTCTGAGCGCTGTGACGGCTTTATTAAATACCGTTATTTAAGATTATTAAAAGCCCTCTATTGCCTGCAATCAAGCCATTTTTCAAAACTATTTTAAGATTAGTTTTCTAACAATCTTGAACCGACTTAAGCACATTTTCTAAAGGTCTTTTAGAAAAAATCCCAGACTGTCAGAAGAAGTTTTAGGAAAGGCAGCTCATTATTGGCAAAACATAAGATACTATAAATAGCCTATTGCATTAGGTGCTAACTGTTGCTTCTATCCTGCGCTTAAGTCTACTTACTAAATCAGCCTCATCTTCCCATAGAACCATTGACTTCTGAGCTATATCAAAATGTGGACGTTCAAATTTTCCAGAAGTATTCTCAAAGGCTTCTTTTTTACAACAAACAATCACTTCTTTTCCAAGAGCTTGAGCAAATCCGGCTTCGTAATATGCACCATAATTGGGGTAAGTTACATCAACAACAATAAATTTACTTCGTTCAATCTCATAAAATATTTCCGGCACTATTTGATTGTTATGCTCTTTCTCGTCAATGATTTTTACGGCATATCCGCACGCCTCAATAGCAATTTTGAATGAATTTCGAATTGTAGCTGTCTCATTACGAAACGACATTGCAATGAATCCTTGTTTAATTTCATGTTGTGTTTTCCTAAGCTGTTCTATTTTTTTCCACCCATCGGCAGAGTGGATCGTCTACACTTAACTGGACAGAAAAATTAGGGTCATGGTAAGATAAAGCAAAGGAGACGAAATACCATGACAGAAAAAAGAGAGCGGCGAAGCTACACAGATGAATTCAAAAAGCAGATGGTGCAGCTGTATAACG
>JAJUGN010000032.1 GCA_029265975.1 Clostridiales bacterium | reverse complement strand
CGCAGGTCTTCCGCCAGCGGTAATATGTCTGCTCTGATATTTCCGCCTGCCGCACCGCTTCCGCGATTGTCATGCCTTGGCCGCAAAGCACCTCAATTTCCCTGAGTTTGACGATGATTTGCTCCGTTGTGAACGTCTTCCTTGACATCTTGTCCCAGCTCCTTTTTCGTTAGTTTATCATAACTTCACTAACAATCATACTGGTACAAAATTTGGGGGGCAGGGCATAGCCAGCATCCTGCTATCAATCAAAAAGGAGTATCTATGAAAAGAATTTTATCCGTCTTCTTATCTTTATTGTTCACAGCATTTCTGCTTACTTCCTGCTCGGACAATAATACCGCCTCCTCCCCCGTTTCGAGCCAATCGCCAATCATTTCGCCATCGCCGACAAAACCGCCTGTTAATACCCCTTCGCCAACTGCTGCGCCCCTTACCCCCGCTGAAAAATTCGTCAGCACAGCGACACGCGAGCAAGTGGAGTCGATTATGGAAAAGACAGCTAGCTTAACAGCACTTAATCTGACTTTTTCTTCAGTAAAGGATATGAGCTCAAGGGCTCTTTTTCACTTCTATATCATGGCTAAAGGAGACCCGGGGATAGAAAATTACTATAAAAAAGAAGATCAAACTTATTATGTCCCGCTAAAAGATGTAATTGCTATTCTGGATCAATACTTTGAGGGTTATGTCTTCGACCCAAACAAGGTGTTTTCAAGCCCAAGCTACAATAAAGAATTAGATGCAATAACATTTAAAGCATATGGCTTAGGTTCCTCTTATGAACGTAAAACAGAAAGCGTCAAAGCAATAGATAAGGATTTAGTTGCAATCGATTCCGCATTTTATGAGTCTATACGAAATTCGAATGTCACAAATCCTGTTTTCAGAATGCGGTTGACAATAAAAGTTACTGATACCGGATACCGTTACATATCTTTTGTAAAAATATAATATCAGCGGCGGGGAGGCTTCCCCGCCGCTGATATATTTTAGTTAAGATATATATACCCCAAAAATAAGCTTTGCTTCGACTCAAAATTGGATTTCGTTTTTGTATGGAAGAGACCGTCGTAACCGCCGCTGTATACTGTTACGTATGTGCCCAAAGTGCTGTTCATATATGCGACAAAGGACTCGATTGTAGTGTAGACAGAGCTGTCGACTCTTATGCAGTTATCATTGGCCGGTATTCCGGGGTCGCGTACGTTAGCTTCGGAATAGCAGATATTGGTACCGTCCCAATCCTCAACATATGCAACATGCCCCAGATTGTTATTATAGTTTCCCCACACCGCTATACTATCTTTTTTGGGTGTTGTCGCGCTGACTGTCAATCCGTTTGCCGCTGCCTGCGAGTACCATTTATAAGCATGGCTCGTCGGCAGTAAATATGATTGCAAATTTCTGCTGGGATAAGCGAACGCTTTTGCCTGGGCTTTGCTCCAACTATACCAGGTGCACTGCCCAAGGCAGTTTACCCCACGGAAAGGGTTTACATTGTCCCAGTAAATATATTTGTTAGGATAACCATTATAAGTTATGCAATCGTTGAAATAGGTTGACTGTCCGGTAGGCATAATAGATATCTCCTTTGTTAGTTATTTTTGATTTGCAAGTCTGTTTTGTAAAGAGTGATTTGCTATCAAAATGTAAACATAAAATTTTAATTTTCCTTATCCCCATTTAGCTGCTGCAAGGCATCCTTTAATTTTTGGGGTACAGGCAGCCCAAGATTTGACGCGTTTTCAATTATGCTTATGCCCTCATTTGAAAGATAAAACATGATAAGCATGGTTCTTAGTGCGCAGCCGGTGCCGATTATGTACTTATCTATAATGCTGCCCAGCGCAACAAGTATAAATATCAGAACCTTTTTGCTAATGCCTTTCGCGCCTATTTCACTTGATACTTTTTTGCTGACTATTGCAAGCAGGACGCCGGTTATATAGTCCAAAACGACAAAAGCGATCAAGGCGTAGACAAGAGAATCAAACCCGCCCAAAAGCCATCCCAAAGCGCCTCCTATAAGAGCGAATGTCAGTTTGAAATTGTTCTCAAAATCATTCACGATGCCATCTCCTTTAAGGCTTGTCCGAATAGAAATTTTTAAGTTTTTTCAAAGCCCTGTTTTTCATCTGGTTTACGGCCTGCCTGGAAACGCCGATAATTTTCGAGATGTCAGCAGAAGTATAACCTAAAAAATAGATCCGTCTAATTACTGCCGTTTCTGAATTGCTTAAAACGCGGCCGATTATTTCGGCGTCAAACTCTTTATACTTGTCTTCTGTTGAGTTTATGACTTCCATATAATAAAGTTCGCTATCGCTCAGTTCTGAAAACAGTTGAACATTTGAAGTCCTGTGTATTTTCCTAAGCCTTTTCACATAGCTGTTATGCATTGACGCCTTTATGTAAGCGACCATGCTTCCTTCGTCGCCGCTTCGGATACTATCAAGCTCGATGCTGTGAATCAGATCCAGAAAATCTGCCAAAAGGTCATTATAGGAATCTTCATAAAACAGCTTAAATGAGTATTTTTTAAGTAAAGGGTTGAATTTTTCCACTAAAAGTAAAGTCGCTTCCTTATCGCCGCTTTGCGAGCTAAAAATTAAATCCGCAGTCATCTTGCACCCCGCCTTTCATCTGCTAGAGAGACGCGGTGCCAATATTTGTAAACTTGATCTAGTGAATAATTTTCATTCTTCACTTTATAAAATAATCCGGCAGATTTATATAATCTGCGTCACGGCACAATTCAAATGCTCCGACGATTACTTTTCATAAAGTAAAGACAACCGAATCATCATATCGCGACAAATATACTGGAAATATTTTGTAAATTAATTTTTAATATTCCGGAAATATGTTTTTTTAAGCCAGGCATCTTAAGGCCCCAAACCAGCGATGTATAAAACCTTTTCAGATCCGAAGTTCTCCTCGTGATACGAAAAAATGCTCTGCGACCTTATCAGTCACAGAGCATTAAGATGTTATAAAATCGGAATAGCGTCAAAATCGGTTCGTAATTTTTGGTATTAGAGAAATGAATCGGACCGCAGTCTTAAATAGTTTTCAGATTGCTTTTCGGCTCAGGTTCGCTTTTGAAACGGAGCGGGCGTCAGCGAATACCGTGAGACCGGCTCCCGCTGTCCGCAGGCAGGGGCCGGGCATATTCCGACAACCTTTATTCGCGCCGGTTTTGCCCGTTCAGCCGACATTAAACTAAATATTGCGCCATAAATACTGATATGGAGTTTGGGCTTAAGCCGGCCTGCTTCGCTTCTTGGCTTAAGCCTTAATTTGGCCCCCAAAAGCCGGAAACAGCAGTTTTCGGGATGCGAAAACTGCTGTTCTTTGAAGGGCTTGGATGAAGAGAGCTTACCGGCCCTTCATATTTTAAATTATTCAGCTTTTCTGCGGAGAGGGGTCAAAAGTCAGGCTGAGTTCTATCGTGGAGCCGCTTCTGTAAACCTTGAGCTTTACGGTGTCGCCCGCCTTGTGCTTAAGCTTTTCCGCAAAAAGATCCTGTCTGGAGCTGATTGTATTTCCGTCAACGCCAACAATAACGTCTCCGGCCTTTAGACCGGCTTTTTCGGCGGCGCTGCCGCTGGTTACGGCCTGGACATAAGCGCCCGCTGCGCCGTTTCTGTCCTTCTTGGCGTCGGAAACCGAGATTCCGATGACCGGCTTGCTTTTTACATATCCGTACTGGATAATCTCATTTATCATATAGAGAACGTTGTCTATGGGAAGGGCGAAGCCAAGTCCCTCAACGCCCTGCTCCGAATACTTTGCGGTTACGATTCCGACCACCTGGCCGTAGCCGTTTATTATTGGGCCTCCTGAATTGCCTGAATTTACGGCGGCGTCGGTCTGGAAGGTGCTTATATAATCGGAATTCTCGGTGTTGATTATGCGGTTCAAAGCGCTTACTAGACCGCCGGTCATGGTGTAGTTGAGCGAGCCGAGCGGATCGCCTATCGTATATACGCGGTCGCCTACCGAAAGAGAGGACGAGGAACCGAACTTGACGGGGGTAAGACCGGTGACGTTTATTTTAAGAATTGCGATATCGTTGTCAACGTCGTAGCCTACGACGGTGGCGGGATAGGAAGAGCTGTTGTAAAGGGTTACAAGAATGCTGTCCTTGTCGGAGTCCTTTATGACGTGAGCGTTTGTGAGCACATAGCCGTCCTGGGAGATGATAAAGCCCGAGCCGGAAACCGAGGATTTAACGGGCCTGTTGAAATAGCTGGACGTGGTGGAGGAGGTGATGCTCACGCAGGAGACGACGCTGTTCCTGTATATCTCCGAAGCGGAAAGCTCCGAGCCCGTCTGAGCGCTTGCGGCGTTCGCTGTCGGAGGAGGAGTGATCACTACATGAGAGGCAGGCTGGAACCTGCCGCCGAAATAAAGCATAAGCGCGCCGCCTGCAAGTCCGCCGATAATAGACCATATAAGGCAAAGAGCTATTATTCGGATACCATTTCCCCTTTTTTTCGGAGTTTCTGCCGGGGCGGGCGGAGCCGGTTGATAGGGTCGGAATGAATAGTGGTAGATTTCCGAGTTGTTCTGCCCTGACGGTGTGCCCTCTCCGTTTTCACCGGGGCTTCTTGAGCTGAATTCGTCAAAATCGGACATAAAATACCTCCTGTTTGATGATTTCGACTTTGGAGATAATACTAATATACAGTTGTGTATAAATAATGAATAGTATTATAAAATATTATTAATTATTGCCGAAAATCATGGATAATAACAAGAAAAATCATACCATTAGCTCGCTGATCAGCTGGGTGAACCTCAGCGGCTCGTCAAGCGGCAGATCTGCGAGCAGCAGGGCCTGGAAATACAGAAGCTCGGAATACTTCGCGGCCTTTTCCCTGTCCGAAGCGTAGGCGCTCTTAAGAGCGTCGAAGCTGGGGTGCGAGGCGTTAAGCTCGAGCACGCGCCTTGCCTTGATTTTGTTGTTTCCGGGAAGGGAGCTGAAGTATTTTTCCATTTCGAGGGTTATGTCACCCTCGGCTGAAAGGCAGGCGGCGCTGCTTTTCAGCTTTGTCGAGAGCTTGGCTGAGGCTATTTTGTCCTTCAGGGTTTCGGTGATGAAGCCCATCAGCTCCTGGTGCTCCTCCTGGCGCTTTTCGGTTTCCGCCTTCTCCTCCTCGGAGGAAAGCCCCGTGTCGTCGGCGTTTATGGATTTCAGCTCCTTGCCTGAATACTCGTGGATGATGTTCATGACGAATTCGTCAACGTCGTCCGTGAGGTAGAGTATGTCGTAGCCCCGGTCGCGCACCGCTTCTCCCTGGGGCAGGGCGGCGAGCTTTGGGATGCTCTCGCCTACGGCGTAGTAAACGTACTTTTGATCCTCAGGCATGGCTTTCACATACTCGTCCAGAGTCAGCCTGCCGTCTGCAGAGGCGTGGCTGAACAGCAGAAGCTCGGAAAGCATTTCCTTTTTCATTCCCATGTCAGCGACGACGCCGTACTTAAGCTGGAGGCCGAAGCTTTTGAAAAATTCCTCGTACTTTTCGCGCTCGTCGGTCAGAAGCTTTTTAAGCTCGGTCTTGATCTTTTTTTCAAGATTCGTCGCTATTATTTTCAGCTGCCGGTCATGCTGAAGCATCTCGCGAGAAATATTTAGCGAAAGATCCTGAGAGTCAACTATGCCTCGGACAAAACGGAAGCACTCCGGAAGAAGCTCCGCGCAGTTTTCCATGATCATAACGCCGTTCGTGTAAAGCTGAAGCCCCGCGGCATAATCCCTTGTGTAGTAGTTGTAGGGCGCCTTTTTCGGGATATAGAGCAGGGCCTTGTAGGAAACAAGCCCTTCAGCGCTGACTAAAATCGCCTTGACAGGGTCTTCCATGTCGAAGAACTTGTCGCGGTAGAAGCGGTTCAGTTCCTCGTCCGAAACCTCGGCTCGCGTGCGCTGCCAAAGCGGGACCATGCTGTTTATCGTCTCGCCGTCCATAATGATGGGATAGCGTATATAGTCGGAATACTTTTTGATTATGCCGCGAAGACGGAAGGGCTCAAGGAATTCGCCGTAGTTCTCCGACTCGGTGTCGCTCTTTATCTTCATGATTATATCTGTTCCAACGGTGTCCTTTTCGGCTGCCCTGACGGTGTAGCCGTCGGCGCCCTCGGATTCCCAGACGGCGGCCTCGGAGGCGCCGTAGGCTCTTGAGATGACCGTTACCTTTTCGCTGACCATAAACGCGGAGTAGAAGCCTACTCCGAACTGGCCTATAATGTCGATGCCCTCTGCCTTTTCGGCATCCATTTCGTTTTTGAAGCTGAGGGAGCCGCTTTTTGCGATAACGCCGAGGTTCGATTCAAGCTCCGCTGCGGTCATTCCTATTCCGTTATCAGATACTGTAATTGTGCGGTTTTCCTTGTCAACGCTTATTTTTATAGCGAAGTCGCTTCTCGACAGCCCTACGCCGTCGTCGGTCAGAGCCTTATAGCTGAGCTTGTCGATGGCGTCGCTCGCGTTCGATATGATTTCGCGAAGAAAAATCTCCTTGTGTGTGTAGATCGAATTTACCATAAGGTCCATCAGTCTTTTTGATTCCGCCTTGAATTGCTTTTTTGCCATTGTCTATGCCTCCTGTTTTTTCAAGAAATCCTTGACGATATCGTTGTATTGACCGGGCAGCCTTGTGTTTACATGGTGATCGCCGCCCGCAAAAATATAGATAGTGGAATTTTTTATGCAGCGGTGCAAATATTCCGTGTGCTCCTTAAGTATGATATCCTTCTCTCCGGCGGTGATAAGCGCGGGAATATCTATGGATTTCAGCTCGGCCTCCGTGAAGCTCGGCTCGAAAATCATTAGCTCCCATATCTCGAGGCGTTTTTTCAGCCTTTCGCTGAACAAGGCGCCCGCTTTAAGAAGCGACTGAACGAATTTTATCCCCTTCATCCCGCCGGGCGAAAGCCCGCAGGGATCGGCGTTGGCTCCTGACAAAACCATGGAGAGGAGACGGTGAGGGGCCTTAAGCGCCAAATGAAGGGCTATGTTACCGCCGTCCGAAAAGCCGAGAATGTGAGCCGCTGAAATGCTCAGATGATCCATCACGGCAAGAACGTCGTCAGCCATAAGGGAGAGCGAGAGCTTTTCGTGCCCGTGAGTCGAATCTCCGTGCCCTCTGCTTTCTATGACTATGCAGCGGTAATCGGCGGAAAACACCGGCACCTGGAAACGGAAACAGCCCAAGCTCTCGCCGTTTCCGTGGAGCAGAATGAGCGGAGCGCCTCTGCCGGATTCGCAGAAGTGTATCAGGGCGGAGCCGGATTCGACAAACCCCTGTTTTTCAAAATCCGTAATATCACCTCCTTGATGAAAACGCGCTCTTCGCTCCCTCAGGGGAGAGAAGGCGCGTCTTGCTTATTGCGGCTTGGCCGGCGGCTTGGGTTTGCGGCGCTTTTTTCTGAAAAACGCCGCCTTGACGTCTTTCGGCTTTCCCTCTTCGTCTCCTGCGGCAAACTGCGGAGGTTTTGTAAAACCGTTTTTCTCTTTTTTGCGATAGCGGTTTCTTGAATGCTTTTTCCTGCCCTCAGGCTCGTTCTCGGGCTCGTCGACGGGATTTGCGCCGAGCTCCGATATCGGTTTCGGCAATGAGCTCTGCTTTTTCTGGGGGATTTGCTGCTCGGGCTTCTGCTGACCGTTGGGCTGGATCTGCTTTTTGGAGGATTCGGGCTTAGCCGGCTCCTGCCTGCTCAAAAAGCTGTCGATATCAAGCCTTGCCAGCTCGGATGCGGTCTTTTTCGGCTCGGCGGGGACTGACGAAACCGTCTTGCCGATATCGCAGAAGGGGACGTCGTGCATTCCGGAAAAGTCGCCCTCATCCACGCGGACCTTAACCATCTGGCGCAGCAGGTTGACATCGGTCACAACGCCCTGCCCGAAAGGCGTAATCACCGAAGCCGAAACCTTGGGGGCGCTTTTTACAAGATCCTCATAAGCTGTCTGCTCATATTTAAGGCAGCACATCAGCCTTCCGCAGGTCCCCGATATTTTCGTGGGGTTGAGCGAAAGCGACTGCGTTTTCGCCATCTTTATGGAAACCGGGTGGAAATCATCAAGAAAGGAGCTGCAGCAGAACTCTCTGCCGCATATTCCGAGGCCGCCCAGCATTTTTGCGCCGTCGCGCACTCCGATCTGGCGGAGCTCTATACGGGCTCTGAAAATGGATACGAGATCCTTTACCAGCTCCCTGAAGTCCACGCGTCCGTCGGACGTGAAGAAAAACAATATCTTGCTCCCGTCAAAGCTGTATTCAACGTCCACGAGCTTCATGTCCAGTTTGTGAGCCTCTATCTTCTCCTGACAGATTTCAAAGGCACGGGCTTCCTTTTCACGGTTTGAAGCGGCGACCTGCTTATCTTCGCTGCTCGCAATCCTGATGACGGGGCGCAGCGGCGGAACGATCACCGAATCGTCCACCAGGTGATTTCCGGCAGTGCATTCCCCGTATTCGATACCCTTTGAAGTCTCGACTATAACGAAGTCTCCCGGCTGGACGCAGATGCCGTTGGGGTCGAAATAGTAAACCTTGCCGGTGTTTCTGAATCTTATGTTAACAACTTCAGTCAACTTGCTTCCTCATTTCAATAACATATTGCAGCCCGCGGACAGCATTCCCGCTATGGATCCTGCCGATACATTCGCGTCGGCCATCTCAAGAAGCCTCGAAACAAGATCGGCCGCGGCGATATAAGCCTCCCCCGAGGCGGGGCTTGAGCGCAGCTGCTTTACAAAAGCCTCGCGAAGCTCGCCCAGCTCGCTTATAAGCTCGACTCTTTCGCATTTCTCAAGCCTCAGCGCGGCGGATACAGTTTCAAGCGGATCGCGGGTCGCGAAAGCCTTCAGGAAGGCGTCGGCGAAACCGCTGCCGGAAGTCTTGCCGGTAGTATCGGCGCCCAAAAAAAGCTCTATGCAGCGCGAGCGGAAGGTTTCCAAAAAAGCTCCCGGGCTTTCCGCAAGGATGATAAACGCGGCGTAAGCCGGCGGCTCCTCCAGAATTTTCAGGGCTGCGTTCTGGCATTTCGCCGTCAGAAGGTCGCCTTCGGGAATAATGTAAACCTTTTTTGCGGCCTCATTTGGCAGCACCGAGGCGTCCATAGCCATTTCTCTTATTATGTCTATACCGTAATTGCGCTTGTCCTTCTCCCTTAAAACCGGCTTTATATCCGGATGTATACCTCTCAATGCTTTCCTGCAGTCCTTGCATACCGAGCAGGGGCGTTCTCCCTCCGCGGAAGAGCAGACGTGGGCGGAGGCGAGGAGATTTCCGTGCTTCCGGCGCTCCTCCGGGCTGTCGCCATAGACGATGTAAGCGTGGCTGAGCGTCCCCGATTCCAGGACACGGGCGAGCCTGGCGTTGAGAGCCTCGTTTCCGTTGAGAAAGGGGAAAGACATCAGGGTTTACCTCCAGGGGTCTTATTTGTCTCATATATACTGATTATAGCACAATCATATAAATTTGCGAGAGCTTTTTGCAATAATTTTCTATATAAAAGACCTTTGCTTGCTAATTTCTGCATCATGTGATAGTATATTATAGATAAAACGCATGGGGTAAATTTATGCTGGATTCTCTTTTAGGCACCTTTGTCAATACAGGCACGGTTATTCTGGGCTCCTGCCTGGGCCTATTGCTTAACAGGCTCATACCCGAAAGGGTGAGCAGGGCGGTCATGGCGGGGCTTGCGCTTTGCGTGCTGTACTTAGGCATAAGCGGAACGCTTTCGGGCAAAAACCCGCTCATAACGATAATATCCATGGTTGTCGGCGCGGTCGCCGGAGAGCTTTTGGATCTTGACGGCAGGCTCGGCCGATTTGCGGAAGGGCTGGAAAAGAAATTCAAAAACGGCTCCGGCAAAGCCTCGATAGCCGAGGGCTTCGTGACGGCGAGCCTTGTCTTCTGCGTAGGCTCGATGACCATAGTGGGCGCGCTTAACAGCGGGCTTTTGGGCGATCATAGCATGCTTTACGCAAAATCCCTGCTGGATCTGGTTTCGGCGTTCATATTCGCTTCCACGCTCGGCTTCGGAGTGCTGCTTTCTGCGGGCTTCGTTTTGCTTTTTCAGGGCGCGATAGCGATTTTTGCCCGTCTCGCATCTCCTCTGCTCACGACCGCGGTGATTTCCGAAATGACCTGCGTGGGCTCGCTGCTTATAATAGCCATAGGTCTAAACATGCTCGGACTTACAAAGCTCAAGGTGATGAACTATCTCCCCGCAATATTCGTACCGATAGTCATAGGAGTTTTCGTCAGGTAAGAGCCTCCTGAAAACTTATTATTTTGGTGAAAGAGGCTTTTTACCGCAAAAAAAGGGTATAATTTCAGGAGAGCGCCGGCCGTCCGCGGAGGCTGGAAATAAAAGCTTAGGCTCCGAATATAATTTAGGCATGGACCGCTATGCCGAAAATGCGCATAGGCCGGCTGGAAAATTTCTGCGGTGCATAATATTATGAAGAGGGATTGGCAATGAGCAAGATTTTGTTTGTATCATCCGGCAATACGGGCCAGGGGCACGAGAGCATACGCAAGTCGCTGCAGGCGCAGCTCGAAAATGCGGAAAACGTGGAAACGGATTCCGTGGACGGGTTTCTGCTGGGGAATCGCCTTTTCCACGCCGTGAGCATGCTTTACGACCCGATAGCGCTGAGGTTTCCGACCTTGTGGGACATATGCTACAGGATAACCGATTCCACTGTCAGGCAAATCAACTTCATAGTATCAAGAATAATCAGAAAAAAGCTTATCGAGTCGATAGAACAGAAGCAGCCTGATCTGATAGTAACTGTGCACCCGGTCTTTGTCGGCTCGGTGATAGATGTGCTTGAAAAAGGAAACCTCGACATACCTGTTATTTCCATAATAGCAGACCTTGACAACGTGTCCGCTCTTTGGGCGGACAAGAGGGCGAAATTCATTCTCTGTCCCACCGAGGCGGGAAAAGAGAAAATGCTCGGTCTGGGCATAGCCGAGGAGCGGGTCAAGGTGGTCGGCTTTCCTTCGAGGAAAGAGTTCTGCGAGCCCTGCCCGCCGCCGCCTCCGGATTATAAAAAACTGTCGGAAAGCAGCGTATCCATACTGATGATAAACGGCAGTCAGGGCAACAAGAAGGCGGCAAAGGTCGCAAAATCGCTTCTGAACTTTGACAAATGCCGCCTTTCCATAATCGCCGGCAACAACGCAAAGCTAAAAAAATCTCTCGAGGATTCACTTCAGGCGGAAAGCGGGGGACGCGTGGAAATACACGGTTTTGTGCGGGATATGGCGGGGTTCATGTCGAGGGCCGACGTCATCGTCATGCGCGCCAGCCCGAACGTCATGATGGAAGCCGTAAACCTGTGCAAGCCGATAATAATAGTCGGCTCGCTTACGGGTCAGGAAAAGAAAAATCCCGAGTTTGCTGAAAAAAACTCCATTGCCGTCAATTGCAGGGACATAAACGAGCTTCCCGCCGTTTTATCCGAAATGCTCGGCGACGGCGGCGCTCGGCTCGGCGAAATATATCGAGGGCAGGTAAAGTTCAGGAGACCTCTTGCGGCTAAGGAAATAGCCGAGTTCATAATGAGCGTTGCCGGCGCGAGTGCATATAGTACGGAGCTTCCACTGGGGGGCGACTGCGCCGACGCGAGCGCCTAAGCCAGAGGCAAGTCAAGCAAGGAGTCAAACGGAGGCCGCCTGAGGCCTCCGTTTTTGCGTGTCCCCAAAGGCTTTCGCATAATAATGGGTATTGCGCAGTTTTGCGCAATACCCATTATTATGCAGATTAATTCAATAAGGCCTATTTCCTTTTCAAGACTTTTCTTACAGCCTCGATTATAGCGTCATCGGTCAGATTGTACGCGGTGCGAAGGTAGTCCTCGGTGCCGACCTGTCCGAATTCGTCCATAACGCCGACCATTTCTATCGGCACGGGCTTTGTTTTCACGCAGGCCTCGGCGACGGCTGCGCCAAGCCCCCCGTAAATATTGTGGTTTTCGGCGGTCACTATCGCTCCGGTCTCAGATGCGCATTTTTCCACAAGCTCCGTGTCCATCGGCTTCCAGGTGAACATGTCTACGACGCGCACCGAAACGCCCTCTTTTGAAAGCCTTTCGGCTGCGGAAAGCGCTTCGGCGACCATTATTCCGCTGGCTATAACCGTTGCGTCCCCACCTTCTTTCAGCACGTTGCCCTTGCCTATCTCAAAGGAGCTGCCCTCCTCGTAAATATAGGTGCTGCCTTTCCGGCCCATGCGGATATAGTATACTCCGTATTTGTCCGCAAGCTGCGTTATTATGTCCCTTACCATAACGGGGTCGGACGGCTCGATTAGCGTGATCTTGGCTATCGACCTCAAAACGCCCATATCCTCGAAGGGCATATGCGTACCGCCGTTATATGCGGCGGTTATTCCGGGGTCGGAGCCTATAATCCTGACGTTAAGCTTTGCGTAGCAGGCGGAAAGGAATATCTGGTCGCATACCCTGCGGCTCGCGAAGGGTCCGAAAGTGTGGGCGTAGGGAATTTTGCCGACGAGGGAAAGTCCGGCGGCTGTGCCTATCATATTGGCTTCCGCAACTCCGCACTGGAAGGCCCTGTCTGGGTAGGCTTCAAAAAACTTTTTCATTCCCGAGGAGCTTACAAGGTCGGCGTCAAGCGCGACGATGTTCTCGTTTTTGGCGGCAAGGCTCATCATAGTTTCACAGTAGACGTCGCGCATAGCCTTTGAGCCTTTTGTAACCGCGGGCAGAAGTTTGAACATGTTCCGGCGCCTCCTATCTTGCCGCGGCCGCTTTTGCGGCCGCGAGCACTTTTTCGGCGGCCTCGAGGGCCTCCTTCATCTGCTCGGGTTTGAAATTGATGTGGTGGTTGTCCTTTATTCCCTCCGCAAAGGTGCAGCCGTGCCCTTTTTTAGTGTGAAGGACGATTGCGTTAGGTCTGCCCTTGGTTTTCTTGGCTGTCCTGACGGCGTTCAAAACGGCTTCGATGTCGTGGCCGTCGACCTCCTGCACATTCCAGCCGAAGGCCTTGAAGCGCTCTCCCATATTGCTCATGTCCATTATGTCCTTGGTGTAGCCGTCCAGCTGCTGGCCGTTAAGATCTATAAAAGCCACAAGATTGTCGAGCTTATATTGGGCGGCGAACATCGCGCCTTCCCATACCTGGCCCTCGTTGCACTCGCCGTCGCCAAGAACAAGGTAAGTGAAGCTGTCCTTTTTAGAGAGGCGGTTTCCGAGCGCTATGCCGTTCGCGGCGGAAATGCCCTGCCCGAGCGAGCCGGTGGTCATGTCTATGCCCGGCGTCTTGTTGCGGTCGCAGTGGCTCGGCAGCCGCCCTCCGCCCTTGTTAAGCTCGCGCAGCATCTCCTGGGGGAAATACCCGAGCATCGAAAGCGTGGCGTAAACCGCGGGGCCTGCGTGTCCCTTCGATACCACAAGATAGTCCCGGTCCTCCCAATTGGGATTTTTCGGATCGAAGCGCATCTCGCTCCCGTAAAGAACGGCGATAAGCTCGACTATCGACATGGCGCCCCCGACATGGCCGAAGCCCGTATATTCGAACTCTTTAAGAGTCAGAACGCGTATTTCCTCCGCAAAGACCCTTAGCTCCTTTATCTTCCGCGCGTTGTCCATCCTGATGTTCCCTTCCTTTTTTTATAAAAGCGGTTTTTAGCCGAAAGACGTTAAAACCTCACCTTTTCAGATATATAAGCCTGGAGCTCGCCAATTTTTACACGGACCTGCTCCATTGTATCCCTGTCGCGAACCGTCACCGCTCCGTCCTCGAGGCTGTCGAAGTCGAACGTCAGGCAGAAAGGAGTGCCTATCTCGTCCTGACGGCGGTATCTCTTGCCGATGGAGCCGGAATCATCGAAATCGACCATGAAATCGCGCCTAAGCATATCGTATACCTTCGCCGCCTCTTCCGACAGCTTCTTTGAAAGGGGAAGAACGGCGCATTTTATGGGCGCCAGCGCGGGGTGAAGACGAAGCACGGTTCGGACGTCGTTTTTCTCCGCGTCCACAACCTCCTCGTCGTAAGCGTCGATAAGAAAGGCGAGCGTGACGCGGTCGGCGCCAAGCGATGGCTCGATGACATAGGGAATATACTTTTCGTCGGCCTCCTGATCGTAATATTCCATGCTCTCGCCGCTCTGCGCCTGGTGAGCCTTGAGATCGAAATCCGTCCTGTCCGCGACGCCCCAGAGCTCACCCCAGCCGAAGGGGAAAAGGAACTCAAAATCCGTAGTTGCGTTAGAATAGTGCGAAAGCTCCTCCTTCTCGTGGTCGCGGAGCCTCAGATTCTGCTCCTGCATATTGAGCGAAAGCAGCCAGTCGCGGCAGAAGGCGCGCCAGTAATCAAACCACTCCAGGTCGGTTCCGGGCTTGCAGAAGAATTCAAGCTCCATCTGCTCGAATTCGCGGGTTCTGAAAATGAAGTTTCCGGGCGTTATCTCGTTCCTGAAAGACTTTCCTATCTGGCATACTCCGAAGGGAACTTTTTTCCTTGTTGTGCGCTGGATGTTCTTGAAATTGACAAAAATACCCTGCGCGGTCTCGGGGCGGAGATATATCTCAGCGGCGCTGTCCTCTGTAACTCCCTGATGCGTCTTGAACATGAGGTTGAATTTTCTGATGTCGGTGAAATCGCTTTTTCCGCAGCCGGGACAGGGTATTTTGCTCTCGCGTATAAAGGCAATCAGCGCGTCGTTGTCCATCGCCTCGACGCTGACGCCCGAAAGGCCCTTCTCCTTCACAAATTCCTCGACGAGCTTGTCCGCGCGGTGGCGCATCTTGCAGGCCTTGCAGTCGATAAGCGGGTCGTTGAAGGTGGCGACGTGGCCGGACGCTACCCAAACCTGCCTGTTCATCAGAATCGCGGAATCAAGCCCCACGTTGTAAGGCGATTCCTGAACGAACTTCTTCCACCAGGCCCTTTTGATGTTATTTTTTAGCTCGACTCCGAGAGGGCCGTAATCCCACGAATTCGCAAGCCCGCCGTAAATCTCGCTGCCGGAATATACAAAGCCCCTGCCCTTGCAGAGAGCCACTATTTTGTCCATGGTTTTTTCGGTGTTCTTGAGCATATAAGCCTCCAGTTTGCATCAATAATATAACTGCATTTAATCATTATATACCAAAGACGGTCAAAGTCAATAAAAGTGAGGTATCTATTGCTTTTTTCAGCAAAATCTATTAAAATTTAATGACTCTGGTAAATGGAATGGAGCACTTTATGAACTATGAAGCAGGCAAATGCGATGTAGCCGTAATAGGCGCCGGCCATGCGGGAATAGAGGCCGCGCTTGCCTCGGCGCGGCTGGGCATGAAGACGCTGTGCTTTTCGATAAATCTTGACGCGGTCGGCAACATGCCGTGCAACCCGGCGATAGGCGGCACGGGCAAGGGGCACCTCGTCCGCGAGCTTGACGCACTGGGCGGAGAGATGGCTAAGGCCGCCGACAAAACCTGCATACAATACCGCATGCTCAATCTCGGAAAAGGGCCGGCTGTGCATTCGCTCCGCGCGCAGGCGGACAGGCGCGAATACCAGAAATATATGAAGCACGCGCTGGAAAAGCAGGAAAACCTCCGGCTGATACAGTCAGAGATCGTTGAAATCGGCGCCGAGGACGGGAGGGTGTCGTTTGTCAGGACTGCGACGGGCGCGACCTGGCGGGTGAAGGCGGCGATAGTCTGCACGGGAACATATCTTGCCGGGCGGACAATAATCGGCGAGGTGGTCGCCGAGGGCGGTCCGGACGGGATGTTCGCCGCCAGGAGGCTGTCGGATTCCCTCCGCTCGCTCGGGCTTACGCTGCGCAGATTCAAAACCGGGACTCCCCAGAGGGTTAACGCCAGAAGCGTGGATTTTTCAAAAATGGAGCCTCAGCCCGGAGATGAGGAGCCGGTGCCGTTTTCGTTCGAAACGACAGAGCCTCTTAAGAATCAGGCCGTCTGCTATCTCACATATACCACTGAGGAAACGCACAGGATAATAAGGGAAAATCTTCACCGCAGCCCGCTTTTCGGCGGGGTCATCGAGGGGGTCGGGCCGAGGTACTGTCCCTCGATCGAGGACAAGGTGGTGCGCTTTGCCGAGAAAAAGCGCCACCAGCTGTTTGTCGAGCCTATGGGGCTCGGCACCGAGGAGGTCTATATACAGGGCTTCTCGTCCTCGATGCCCGAGGAAGTGCAGCTTAAGATGCTTCACAGCGTTATCGGGCTTGAAAACGCCGAAATAATGCGCACCGCGTATGCGATAGAATATGACTGCGTCGATCCTACGGAGCTTTACGCGACGCTCGAGAGCAAGAAGGTTCGGGGCCTTTACGGAGCGGGCCAGTTCAACGGTTCTTCGGGATATGAGGAGGCCGCGGTCCAGGGCTTTGTGGCGGGAGTCAACGCGGCGCTAAAAATAAAGGGCGAGGAGCCTATGATAATAGGGCGCGAGGAGGGCTACATCGGCACGCTGATCGACGACCTTGTGACGAAGGGAACGAACGAGCCTTACCGTATAATGACATCGAGAAGCGAATACAGGCTGCTGCACCGCCAGGACAACGCAGACATCCGCCTTTCACATATAGGCAGGCGCATAGGACTCGTTTCCGAGGAAAGGCACAGGGCGGTATTGGAAAAATATGCGTTGGTCGAAAGGGAATTGAAGCGCCTGGAAGAAACCTATATCGCCCCGACCGAGGCGCTGGGCGGGCTTCTCGTAAGCCTGGGCACTACGGCGCCGCAGTCCGGAGTGAGCCTAGCGGATCTTATACGACGACCGCAGGTGGGCTATAATGACCTTGCGCCCTTCGACCCGTGCCGGCCGGAGCTTTCCAAGGCGGTTCGGGAGCAGGTCGAGATAGCGCTTAAATACTCGGGCTACATCGAAAAACAGCTGAAGCAGGTTGAGGATTTCAAGCGCATGGAGGCGCGGAAGCTTCCGGAGGATATCGACTACCTGTCACTTGAGGGCCTGCGAACAGAGGCGAGGCAGAAGCTTCAGAAAATGCGCCCGGCAAACATAGGGCAGGCCTCGAGAATTTCGGGCGTCAGCCCAGCCGACATCGCGGCGCTTATGATACACATCGAAAAGCGAAAGCAGAGGCTATAAAGGAGAAAGTATGGAAAAGGTGGTGCTGGGTCTCTCGGGCGGCGTCGATTCCGCGGTTTCGGCGGCGCTCTTGAAGGAGCAAGGCTTTGAGGTTCTGGGCGTTTTTCTCGACATAGGGATCGCCGGAGCTGCCGATGCGAAATCGGTCGCGGACATGCTTGGAATAGGCTTTGAGGTCTTGCCCATCGCCGCTGAGCTGGAAGAAAAGGTGTGTCTGCCGTTTTCGCGATCGTATCTGGCGGGGCGAACGCCCAACCCCTGCATTATGTGCAATCCGAAGGTGAAATTCCCTGCGCTTATCGCATATGCTGACGAAGCCGGCGCAAAATACATCGCGACAGGGCACTACGCAAGAACCGAAACCGATTCCGCGACCGGGCGGACGCTGCTTCTGAAAAACCGCTCACCAAACGACCAGAGCTATATGCTTTGCATGCTGCCGCAGCATATACTGCAAAGAACGATTTTTCCGCTCGGAGGCATGGATAAGGGCATGGTCAGGGAGAGGGCCGCGGGGCTCGGCATCCCGGTTGCAAAAAAGCCCGACAGCATGGAAATCTGCTTTATTCCTGACAACGACTACGCCGCGTATATTGAGAAACGCTTCGGCGCGCCGCCGGAAGGGAATTTCGTAGACCCGGAGGGACGTGTTCTGGGCCGCCACAAGGGCATACACCGATATACCGTGGGGCAGAGGAGGGGACTCGGAGTGTCCTGCGGGCAGAGGATGTTCGTATCAGGGATAAATCCCGGGAAAAACGAGGTTGTATTGACTCCGGAGGGCGAGGGGGTAAGCGAAATCCGCGTAAAGGATATAAACTGGATAGACATCCGTCCCGAAAAGGCGTTCAGAGCCTCGGTGAAGGTGCGCCATTCGAAAGCGGAGTACGACGCCGAGGTGGAGCCCGTATCGGGGGAAGCAAGGGTGTTTTTCCGCAAGCCAGTTCGCCGTCCCGCGCCGGGACAATCCGCCGTGTTTTACCGCGGAGACGCGGTCATCGGGGGCGGAGAGATCCAATAAGGCCGAACTGGCGCCTTAACCGCCTATAATCAAATATATAAAACGATTAATTTCGCATAAAATACTTTTTATCGCGGTGAAAATGAGCAATTTTCTATTTACTTTGGAAAAAATATATGATAGAATTCTATCTCCGGGGCATAATTGCCTCTTTATCCCAGCGCCTAGATACGGGGAATTTCCTAAGCTTTATGCAGGAGCCTTTCAGCCCGTTTCTCAGCCTGCGGAAAATGAATAAAGAAAGGAAAAAAATCAAATGATTACGAAGGACCAAAAATCGGCCGTCATCGAGTCGAACCGCACACATGAAACAGACACCGGCTCTCCCGAGGTGCAGATCGCTATTCTGACAGAGCGCATCGCCCAGCTCACGGAGCATCTCAAGGCTCACAAGAACGATAACCATTCCCGCCGCGGCCTGCTCAAAATGGTAGGCAAGCGCCGCAAGATGCTTGACTATCTTATGAAGAAGGACATCAATCGTTACAGAGCCATCATAGCGAAGCTCGGTATCAGAAAGTAGCATTGTGTTTTTGTGGGCGGCCAGAAGGCCGCCCATACGAATATTAAAAAAGCACGGAATCAAAAGCCGCTTTTAGCAATTGAAAACGCGCCCGAATTTTTCGGGTACGGTTTCAAGTGCTAAAAAGCGAGGCTCTCTCCGTGCGGAAGGAGTAAAAATGATAATCAGCAAAAGAGATTTCCCCGGCAAAAAGATTTACAGCATGGATTTCTGCGGTCGCCCGCTATCGATGGAGGTCGGGAGGCTCGCCGAGCTGTGCAACGCGTCAGTCTTGGTGAAATACGGCGACACGACCGTTTTGGTAGCAGTGACCGCCTCGGCGAAGCCGAAGGCAGGCATCGACTACTTCCCGCTTTCCGTAGACTTTGAGGAGAAGCTCTACGCGGTCGGCCGCATCCCCGGAGCCTTCCTGCGCCGCGAAGGCCGGCCCTCCGAAAGAGCCGTTCTTGCCGGACGCCAGATCGACAGGCCCATGCGCCCGCTGTTTCCCTCCGATCTCAGGAACGACGTCGTTATCACCTGCACCGTCCTCTCCGTCGATCCCGACTGCAGTCCGGAGATAGCCGCCATGATCGGCGCTTCCGCCGCCGTATCCATTTCCGACATCCCCTTTAACGGGCCTATAGGCGGCGTAGTTCTCGGCTACCTCGACGGAAAGTATATTTTCAACCCTACGGCCGATGAAAAGGACAGGTCGCAGATGTACGTTACGGTCGCTGCAACGAACGAAAAGATCGTCATGATAGAGGCGGCGGCAAACGAGATTCCCGAAGACGTCATGATGAACGGCATAATCGAGGCGCATAAGGTCATAAAGCCGGTTATCGAGCTTATAAACAGGATGGTAGCCGAGGTCGGCAAGCCGGATTTCGAATACGACCATTCTTCCTTCAACGAAGAGCTTTTTGATAAAATAGTGGAAAAATTTCTTCAAGAAGTCGAATACTGCATGGACACGGACGACAAGAATGTTCGTGAGGAGCGCTACAACGCCGTTATGGACAGGATGGTGGCAGAGTTCGGCGCGGAATACCCCGAAATAAACGAACAGATGCCGGAAATAACCTACAAAATCCAGAAAAAGGTCGTAAAGCGCTGGCTCCTCGACGGCAAGCGCGTCGACGGCAGGGCAATGAACGAAATACGGCCGCTCGCGGCTGAGGTCGGCGTCATACCCCGCGTTCACGGCTCGGGACTCTTCACAAGAGGACAGACCCAGGTTCTCTCCATAGCGACACTCAACACGATAAGCGCCG
Source organism: Clostridiales bacterium (assembly GCA_029265975.1). Lineage (GTDB taxonomy): Bacteria > Bacillota > Clostridia > Oscillospirales > Oscillospiraceae > DUPK01. The sequence continues at coordinate 2,830 of JAJUGN010000032.1, read as the reverse complement.
CCCAGAAGCTCGACACTATCTGGGAGGAGACGTCGAAGCGATATATTCATCACTACAACTTCCCCGCCTTCTCCGTAGGAGAGGCAAGGGGCAGCAGAAGCGCGGGACGCCGCGAAATAGGCCACGGCGCCCTGGCCGAGAAGGCTCTCGATCCGGTCATTCCCTCGCTCGAGGAATTCCCGTACGCAATCCGCGTCGTCTCGGAGGTGCTTTCCTCCAACGGCTCCACCTCGCAGGGCTCAATCTGCGGCTCCACGCTCGCGCTTATGGACGCCGGCGTACCGATAAAGGCTCCAGTGGCCGGAATTTCCTGCGGACTTATAACCGACGGCGACAAATGGACTACGTTCATTGACATCCAGGGCGTCGAGGACTTCCACGGCGAGATGGATTTCAAGGTCGCCGGAACAAAGGCGGGCATAACAGCCATACAGATGGACCTCAAGAACGACGGACTGACCTACGAAATAATCAGAAACGCGCTGGACATCACAAGGGAGGCCCGCTGCCAGATTCTCGACGAAATCATGCTGCCCTGCATCTCCGCGCCACGTCCGGAGCTTTCGCCTTACGCCCCCAAGATGATCCAGATGAAGATCGACGTGGAGAAAATAAGGGAGGTCATAGGCTCGGGAGGCAAAACCATTCAGAAGATCTGTGCGGATACAGGCGCCAAGATAGACATCGAGGACGACGGAAACGTATTCATTTCCGCCGAGGACATCGAGGCCTGCCGGGCTGCGAAGGCCGCAATCGACAACATTGTGTTCGTGCCCGAGGTCGGCAAGCTCTATTACGGGAAGGTCGTGCGAATCCTGCCGATCGGCGCTTTCGTCGAGCTTGTGCCGGGCAAGGACGGCATGATCCACATTTCGAAGCTTGAAAACAGGAGAGTAGAAAAGGTCGAGGACGTGCTCAAGGTCGGAGACATGACATGGGTCAAGGTGTTGGAGATAGATGAAAAGGGGCGCGTCAATCTGTCGCGCAAGGACGCCATCCGCGAACGCCAGCAGCAGGGACTCGAAGAAGTGAAATAGTTCTGGGCGGGGGTGTTAAACGCCCCCGCCTATGCTTTTACAAACGCCTTTAGGAGGCGTAAAACGGCTTGGTCGCCGGAGTTCGCCAATACGTCCGGCTTTATTTTTGTAAAAATATACCGATATACTATTTGGCGGCATGCACTATTCAGGAGGATATCTATGAGATACGTTCCGACGAATTGTCTTAAGCCGGGCATGGAGCTCGCGCTGACGGTTTACAACAAAACCGACGTGCCTTATCTGGTCAAGGGAACCATACTTACGGAGCAATATATCGAAACCATCCGCAAGCAGGAGTTCTCCGGCCTGTATATCGACGATGACATTTCCAGAGACATCGAGGTTATGAGTGTCATCAGCGTCAAGCTGCGCTATGAGACAATGAACGGCGTAAAAAAGCTTTTTGTTGTGGACGACAAGGACAAGAATGAGGCGGCCCTGGCGGCGAAGAAAAGAGAAATAAGCGTCCAGATCAATTCCATCATAGACGAGCTGCTCGAAAACCGCGATATGATGATAAACATGATCGACCTGAAAAGCTTTGACAACTACACCTACGCGCACTCCGTCAACGTCACGGTGCTTTCGCTTGTTATCGGAATTTCCATGGGTCTGGACAGAAAACAGCTGAGCGAGCTTGGACTCGGAGCCATACTGCACGATATAGGCAAGGTTTTTGTGCCTAAGGAGATTGTCAATAAGCCGGGAATGCTTACACCCGCGGAATTCGAGGAGATGAAATCCCATTCGCTGAGGGGTTATGAATACGCGAGGGACAAATACAGGATTCCCATGTCGAGCTACATAGCGATACTTGATCATCATGAAAAGTGGGACGGCTCGGGCTATCCGAACGGTGCGTCCGGCGGCAGGATATCCCTGTTCGGCAGAATCATTTCGATAGCCGACGTTTACGACGCGCTTACCAGCGAGCGCTCATACCGCCCCGCCATGAGCCCATCGGAAGCCATGGAGTATATTTTCGGCAACAGCGGCACAATGTTCGACGCCGAAATAGTCGATATTTTCAAAAAGAAGATAGCGCCTTATCCCGTAGGAACCACCGTCAGACTCAGCAACGGCTTTACGGCCCTGGTAGTTGAAAACTACGAGGAATTCTGTCTGCGTCCCAAGGTCAGGCTCATATTCGACCCCGATGGCAACCCGGTCGAGCCTGCCGAGCTTAACCTGCACAACGACAGCTCGCTGCTGAACATAGTTATCACAGGAACGGCTACATAGATTAGGGGCGGATACTGAGCGTATTTTTATAAGGCAATAAAAAACAGGGCGGCAGCCTTCAGCATCCTTACATAAAACGAGGATACTTCGAAGCTTCGCCTGACAAGAAAAAGCAGAAGAAATAATGCCTCCTCAAAGGAAACGACAGAGGTTTTTTGCAGATTACAATATGAAGCGCGCCCCGCGCTATAAACCCCAAAGAGTCCCGAGCCCGGCCGCCTGATTGGCGAAGCTTAAAGATGCTGACGTGAATCTGAAAAAACCCTTGTTTTTAGTGCTGACTCTGTTTTACGCTATATTTGAAAAGGACCGGGGATTTCAGCTTGTGAAACCTCCGGTCCTTCGATAGTCTGAACCAAGATGCCGCCGTTATTCACGGCGGAATCTTGGTCAGCTTGTCAAAGAACTTGTTTACAGCAAAAAAGCTTCGCAGAATTTCCGCCACGAATGGCGGAAAAAAGTCAAATCTGTCATTTCCGGCGGCGTGTACGTCGGAAATGACACCTCTCATGACGGGCGCGGCAGAGCGGCCGTCATGCAACCCCCTT
>JAJUGN010000064.1 GCA_029265975.1 Clostridiales bacterium | reverse complement strand
GTCATTTCCGACGTACACGCCGCCGGAAATGACAGATTTGACTTTGTTTCCGCCATTCGTGGCGGAAATTCTGCGAAGCTTTTTTGCCGTAAACAAGTTTTTCGACACGCTGTAAGCCGCGCCCAGATAGGCGCGGCTTTGCTTATTCATGCCTTATTGCCAGCACATATACCCGCCTCCGGCCTCGCCTCCGGTCATTACGGCGTCGTAATCCTCCTCGCCGCCGTCGTCGTCGAAACAGCTTGGCTCCGGGCGCACGGCCGGAAGGCAGCGCGTGTGGCAGAAATAGCGCAGGGCATCGGGCGCATGAGTTATGTCGTGCGGTTCGGAGGCCGCGTCCGAGGGATTAGTTTCGGAGTGCTGAAGGCTGAGCATATCCGAGATAAGCCCCCGGCAGCTTCGGAATATCACAAGCTGCGGCACGCCGCCCTCGTCAAGGCGGAGCCGCTCCTTTACCGAAAGCCAGCCAGCGATGCGCGCGTTTCCGGCGCGCACAAGCTCCACGCCCTGCCTCGCGAAGATTTCGGCTATCGTCTGCCCGCTGTCGCGCTGAGTGCTCCACATATCGGGCGGCGCAATGGTGTATGCTATCCGCTCGCCCGCCGGCGTCATCGAAAGCATCAGCTTCGCCGCTTCAGATACGATGAGTCCTTTTGCTCTCGTCTCACGGTAGACATAGCTCCTCCCCTCGAAGTCCACCGCTATCCAGAGGCAGGCGAACATGTCGAGCCCGTAGTCGAAGGCTCGGTAGCACGCCCAGTCCTGAGGTATTGCAAATGGCTCCGCCGTATGCGCGTCCATGCGGAACTCCGAAAAATACTGCCCGGCAAGAGCATCCCAGTCGCCGTGCCTGTGCGCGCGTCTTATGCTCTCGGGCAGGCTTGAGAGCATCTGCAAATACTGCGGCGAGCCCTTGAGGAGCGCGTCGTTGTCCTCTACCGTTGCGGGAATGAAGCTGTAATCTTCGGGCTTTTCGCTCCTCTCCGGCTCTCTGGGATCCGTGTGGAAATCGCGGTCTATAAAAAGCCTTTTGACCCATGAATGCCCTACTCCGCCGGGATTGCAGGTCAGATAAAAGCGCTTTTCCACCGCGCTTGTACCTCTGAGGCAGGCCCCGAGGGTGCGGAACTCGTCGTAAGTAAACTGCGTCGCCTCGTCTATGAAAATCCAGTCGTACTCCTGACCCTGGTACTCCGCTTCCGAATGTGCGGAGCAGTGGCCGAACTTGATAAGCGAGCCGTTTACGAACGAGAGGGCGTGAAGGGCGCCGTTGTAGCTCGCCAGCTCGGGCGGCGCAAGCCTGAAAAGCGGCTCTATTATCGAATACTGAAGCTCCGGATAGGTGCGCCGGACAATCAGTATCCTTATGCCCGGATTGACCAGCGCGCCGCCCAACGCTTTTACGCGCACCGCGTGGCTTTTTCCTCCTCCCCGCGCCCCGCCGTAAGCCGTATAGAGGGTTCTTGAAAGGTAAAACAGCCTCTGCTTCGGGTTTGCCTCACCGAGGTCTATTGATATTGACGCGCCCGACCTTATCTTCTTCAAAAGCATTTTCACCGCCCAAAAGCATGTATTTCAGGGCCTATCCGGCTGAAAGCCGGACACTCGCGATCGTATGTTATTAAGGAAATCTCCGTCGCATACATCATAGCACATTCCTTTTAAGCATTACAGCCGACATTTCACGCCGTTTTCGTATTTGACTTGCAGGCTTTTTACCGCCCTCCCGATGCCGCCTGCAAGCAGCCGCCTCCGTATTTCGGCTAATTCGAACAGGTAACCGGCGATTTTTTAAGTCCGACAAATTAAACGTTTTATCTTAGCCCGGAAAAAAGCGCGCCTTTTCTGGCCGAAATCGAAAAAATGTCGAATTTAGATGAAAAATGTCAATTTTCTGCTTTGAAAATTTGACTTTTTATTATATTATATAATTACAAATCAAAAGCAGCCGCTCCATATCATACGGAGGAGTCCTTATGCCGCTTTACGACATGATATACGGTATTTCTCAGCACACACTTGTATACGGAGCCGACGGGGAGATTGCCGCCATGCCCTTTTCCGACGTAAACGCTTCTTTCGAGATGAATGTCGGACTGAAAAGCGAGAGCGTCCTCGGCCGCTGCCTTACCGAGGCGCTTCCCGGTCTTGATTTCGACTGGCGGGCCGCCTACAAGGAGATCGTGGAAACCGGCCGCCCGAAGTTATACCAGATAGAATCGGATTATTTGAAAAAGAGCCTCTCGGTCAGCTTTTTCAACGCGGGCGCCGACGGCTTCATGCTGACGTGGTATGACCTTAGCCCTCATATTTCGCGCAAGGAAGAGCTTGGCAGGATAAGCGGACTTTTTAGTGTCCTAAGCCGCATAGACAAAATGCTTCTCGACATCTGCAATCCGGGCGAGCTTTACAGGAAGGCCTGCGAAATAACTGTAATGCACAAGGATTTCGAACTGGTATGGATAGGCGAAAACGACCCTTCGACAAACAGGATAAATATACTCGCTTCCGCCGGCGCTCACGCCGAATACCTCAGCGATCTTGTGATATATTCCGACGAACGCCCCGAGGGGATGGGGCCCGGAGGCACCGCCTTCAGGGAGGGGCGCACCTGCGTGTACAACGATTTTCTCGCCTCCAAAAGCGCACGGCCCTGGTGGAAGGCTGCCGAAAGCAGCGGCATCAATTCTGTCGCCGCCGTGCCCGTAAAATTTTACGGGATGAGCCGCGGCGTTTTGTGCGTATACTCCACAAAGAGAGATTTCTTCAAGTCTGAGGAAATCGAGCTGCTCGAGGAAATAGCGCTCGGCATCTCAAACGGGCTTGAACGCATTGACAGGGAGGAAAAAAGGAGGCAGGCGGAAAGCGGCACCGCCTACCTCATCTACCACGACATGCTGACCGGCCTTAAGAACAGAAGATTCATCGAGGAGGAGCAGCAGCGGCTGGACAACGCCGGAAACCTCCCGCTTTCCATTCTGATGGCCGATGTCAACGGCTTAAAGCTTATTAACGACGCGTTCGGGCACAAGCAGGGCGACGAGCTTTTGAAGTGCATCGCCGAGGCTCTCCGCGGGGCCCTGGGAAATGACGCTCGCATAGCGCGCACCGGAGGCGATGAATTCATGGCGCTGCTTCCGGGAACGGGTTTCGGGGAAGCGGAGCGGCTCGCAGAAAATATAAGGTCGCTCCTTGCCGATGCTTATGTAAGCGGGCTGAACGTGAGCGTCTCGCTCGGCTGGGACACGAAGGAGAGTCCCGGAGAGGATCTTTTTAAGGTCAGGAAATCCGCCGAGGACGCGATGTACCGGAACAAGATATTCGAGAGGCAGGGAAAGCGCAGCAGCGTGCTTATCGCGATTTTAAGCGCCCTGCACGAGAAAAACCCCAGGGAGGAGCAGCACTCGAAAAGGGTCCGCGAGCTTTGCAAAAGTATAGGCACCGAGATGGGGCTTTCGTCCGGCGATATGGCGAGGCTCAAAACAATAAGCCTTGCGCACGACATAGGCAAGATAGCCCTTGACGACCGCATACTTAACAAATCCGGCGCTCTGACAGGGCAGGAGAGGCTTGAGATCAACCGCCATTCCGAGATAGGATACCGTATACTGAGCGCAAGTTACCATGTCCCGGAGCTTTCCGAGAGCGTTTTGCACCATCACGAGCGCTGGGACGGAAAAGGCTACCCGGACGGTCTGGCAGGAGAGTCCATACCGCTTTTTTCAAGGATAATCGCCGTCGCCGACGCCTACGATGCGATGACTGCCGACCGACCTTACAGGAAGGCTATGGGAGAGGACTTTGCCGTTTATGAGCTTTGCTCAAACGCGGGCACGCAGTTTGATCCCGCCGTGGCAAAGCTGTTTGTAGAGAGAGTGCTCGGCAGGGACTTTATGTAGCGCGGAGCCCGTTTGGGAGAGGACGGGCTCCGCGGTAGTTCAGACCGATCACACGCACTCGGGGCGGAGCAGCCGGGCCTCCGCCCCGAGGTTTTATAAAATACCAAAAAAGCCTTCGTCATTCATATGGTTTCAATCGCTATAATGTTATAATGTAAAAAAAAGCTTTTTTGTACCGAAATATTAAAAAGAGGCAACAAAACAGGCTCATTTTTACATATGCCGCGCAAATTCTGAATGACTGGGGGGGCGTGCGGTTTGAGCAAAAAAATAAACATGTTTTCTGAATTCTGTGACAAAAGGCTTGAGGCCCTCTTTTTAGAAGAAGCGGCCGGAAACAGCCTTAAATACATACGCCCCGTACTCCTCTTGTCATCCGCGATTTACCTTATTCTCTTCGTTTTCGACTTTTTGCTTCTGGACGCCGGCGGAACCGAAAATATGATAAAATACTCGCTTTTCCCTAGACTCTTCATCTTCGTGCTCTGCCTTTTCGTATTCCTCTTTTCAAAGACGTCCAAACATTACGGGCTCGTTCTGAAAGTCGTTTCGGCCCTTGCAATACTCATGTACGTCTTGCATATATACATGGCTCTGCATTTCATGGCGCTGGACCTCACCTGTGAGGCGCTCAACATATTCATGCTGGTGCTGGCGTTGTTTTTTCTGCCCAGCCGATGGATAGTAAACTTCATCATCTCAGTCGCCGTCTGCGTTCTCTTTCTTCTTTTCTCGCCCCTGCTGCTAAAGGGCATATCGCCGGGCACTACGGCGGTGCTCTCGGTTTATTTTTTATGGCTTATTGTTGTGATGTCGGGTCTGACCCTGCGTACGAACAGCTATAAGAGGGAGCTTTATGCCAAGGGACTGGAGCTGGAGCGTATGACGCTTACTGACTCCCTTACAAATGCGGGCAACCGCATGGCAAGCGACGAAATGATAAAGAGGCTCTGTGATGAAAAACGGCGCTTTTGCGTTGCGCTTTTCGATATAGACGATTTCAAGAGGATAAACGACACCTGCGGGCACTCGGTAGGAGACGAGGTGCTCAAAAAAATCGTTTCTCTTGTGCGCGAGAATATCAGGGAGCATGACATGCTCGCCCGCTGGGGCGGCGAGGAATTTATCCTGCTGCTCAGGGATACAACGCTTGAAACCTCGGTCGAAATAGCTGAGCGCCTCTGCCGTCTTATCTCATCGACAAACTTTGAAAACGTCGGCTTTTCCGTGACCGCGAGCTTCGGGCTCACGGAGTATATGCCCGGCGATGGGCTCGCTTCAATACTTCGGCGCGTCGACCGGCGGCTCTACTCGGCAAAAAAGAGCGGCAAAAACAGGGTCTGCGTCTCCGGAGAGTAACCGCAAAAATCTGCTTTCCCGGCTGCATCCGCCTTTATGAATATTCCTGGGTTTTGTACGCGGGAGCGATCCTCGCTCCGACATTTTTTTACTGCTGCCGATAATTTTCGGATAAAACAGCCGATAAATAATTCGTATGTTAAGTTTGAATTCGGGAGGGCGACGCCTTGGCAGATGTAAGACATGATATTTCAAGCGAAAAACTGCTGCTGGTAAACATAGTCGAGGAATTGGTAAAGGACAGCGTAAACTGTTTGATAGAAAGCTTCGATATGTGCTCCTGCGAGGTTTGCCGCATGAACGCCTGCGCGCTGGCATTAAACGAGCTTCCGCCCAAGTATGTGACCACAACCAGGGGCGTGCTTTTCGCTCTGATAACAGCAAAGGGAGGCACTTACCAGACCGCCGTTGACGTCGAGGTCGCCAAGGCGCTCGAAAAAGTAAAGATTCACCCCCTGCTCGCCTGAAAAAAGAAATGCGGCTTAAAAACGAAGTTTTTAAGCCACTGAGCGTGTCAAAGAACTTGTTTACAGCAAAAAAGCTTTGCAGAATTTCCGCCGCGAATGGCGGAAAAAAGTCAAATCTGTCATTTCCGGCGGCGTGTACGTCGGAAATGACACCTCTCATGACGGGCGCGGCAGAGCGGCCGTCATTAAGCCCCCCTTGTCAAAAAAGCCCAAAGGGCTTTTTTGACAGTCTCTGCGGCTTAAAAACTAAGATTTTTAAGCCGCTGAACTTTATTATGAACGCAGGGCGCAAGGCAGGATTTCTGCAGAAATAATCGCGCATATTCGGTCCGCGTTATTTATAGGCGCCGCCTATATATTCCGGTCCTATCAGGATGGAGAAATGGAAAATAGGCTTGTCCACCCTCTTGATGCTTATACGCATGTGCGGCAGACCGGAGGGTATCCATATCAGCGAGCTCCTTGTCAGCGTGTGAACCTCTCCGTCTATCGTCACCTCAAGCTCGGCGTTCAGGTTGTACTTGTCGCTGGGATCGCTGCCGAAAAAACCGATTATCTCGTTGTAGTCGTGCTGGTGCTCCTCAAATACAGGATCCCTTTCCGGGACCGCGTAATACCATGCCGTGTTCATTTGGATGGCCCCGGGTATAACATTGTTGTCCAGCCAGAGAATGCGGTCCGAAAACTTTACATACATCTCCTGAAATTCGGGCGACCACGAAGCCGTAGGCGCCTGAAGCTCCTGGATAATATACTTTCCGTATTTTCCCTCGGTCATATAAACACCCCTTCATATTTTCCGGGCAGAGCGCCTTCGCGGCGCCTTTCCGTCCGTTTCAATAATACTCTACCCTTATCGCCGCCGCTTTGTCAAGCCGGACTTGCAGCCGCGGCCTTTTTTGTATGCTCTGCAGGATTTAACCGCAAATTATTGTTCCGCATATACTTAAATCAGACCGCCACCTCAGGTTATATGATGTGGCGGCCTGTTCATTTATAAATTTTTGTCTGCGCACTCAGCTCGGCGGAATAACGTCGTCAGGCGGCTCGGTCTTATCCTTTTCCGGCTTTGTCTCGTCCTGTATATAAGCCGCCCATTTCGGGTAGTCGTGCCCCTCGCTCATAACGAGCACACCGCCCGGCTGGCTTTTCCGCTTTACCAGTATGCAGTGCCACACTCCTTCATAGTCCACGCGGCTTATATCCATATGCTTTTCGATAAACGGTCTGTCGGCGCACAGGTCAGTAACAAAGTTTTTGTATTCCAGCGGCGAAAGCTCCACCGTGGCTTCTACCGCAAACGCCTTTCGCTGATGCATGAAATGAGGCCTCGTCAGGTCCTCGAGCCTGAAGGGATCCTTGACGAAATAGGCCGTGTTAAGCTCGCTTATTTTTTTCACCGTCCCATATCATAATATGCCGCTTATTCTTTCACGGCTAAGAAAGAAAAATTCATCGCCGAAGCTCTGCTGATTTATTTTGTAAACCAAAAAAACATTAAATTATTCGCTTTTATTACAGCTGAACTCAAAAACATTTCCCCCCTTTGAGTCGCCGAGGCTCATAAACACAGTTTTTTTGGCGTCACATATTATACTATGGGGGGGTGATATTATTAAATTCTGGTGGAACAAGAAATCAGACTCTGAAAAATCGCAGGAGGGACGGCTTATTATGCCCGAGCCCGCAGGCTGGCCTGTTCAGCCGCCCGCTTATGATCCCTGGCCGCAAATTCAGCCGCCCTACGAGTGCTGGCCGTTTATTCCGAAATGCCGACCTCAGCCGCTCTGCCGCCCGTGTTCCTGCTGCCGATGCGTATGGCCTCCGGGTCCAGCGGGACCTCCGGGTCCGGCGGGGCCTCCGGGTCCAGCGGGACCTCCGGGTCCGGCGGGGCCTCCGGGTCCGGCGGGGCCTCCGGGTCCGGCGGGGCCTCCGGGTCCGGCGGGGCCTCCGGGTCCAGCGGGGCCTCCGGGTCCGGCGGGGCCTCCGG
>JAJUGN010000034.1 GCA_029265975.1 Clostridiales bacterium | reverse complement strand
TACGCGCCGATATTTCTCAAATGCATGTAGACCGTGTTCTTGCTGGTCCCGAGTATTTCGGCGCATTTTGCCACGCTGTCCTTCACGCTGAACACTCCGGCTATATGCAGCCTTCTGACTATCTCCTTGTTCTTGTACTTGCCGGGTATCGACGGATTGCCCATTACGTCCTGCTGTATATCGAGTACCGTCTGCCTTATGATATCGTCGTAATCGTCGGAGTCGCGCGATATGAACTGGATTTTCTTTACCACGATGTCGTCCGGAGGACACAGGCTCTTGACTATTTCAGAAATAGGCACGTTAAGGCTGAAATTCAGGCAGAGCATGCCTATCATCCTGTCTCCTTCGCCCTTGATGCCGATGGTGGCCGATTTGAAAACGTCTCCGCTTGAGTTCTCGCAGAAATAGACGCTTACGGGCGGCTCCCCTTTTTTCATATGCTCGACGAGCTTGTTCACAAGCCCGGGCGTGTACTCATTTATCGTCTTGTTTGCGGTTCTGTCCGTATAATAGCCGTTGATAATTTTTTTTATCGAGTGATCGCCGATGCCGAGGCTGTGCAGCACGACCTCGTATCCCTTCCCAAGGTATTCCGATATGCAGTCGCAGAACATAGAATAAGATTCCAGTATAAGCTTGTCTTTTTCAGTTAGCTCAACAAGGAACTCGGGGGCATTTTTAGTCATTTTGCAAAACTTCCTTTCAGCGACTTTGTACAGTCATACATTATTTAACATAAAGACCGCGCATTGTCAACAAAAATATTTCAGTTTCAAGACTTTATACGATAAAAATGTGATTTGTGACGGCAAATATGTTGTTTTAATACTAAAATTGTGACGGAGGCGGATAATATGATGGAAAAAAGAAAGATACTGGTAATCAATATGGGCTCCACATCCTCCCAGGTGGCATACTGCGAAAACACCGATATCATCGCGCAGCGCGAATGGGCGCATAAGTCCGAGGAGCTCAAATCCCTTGAAACCGTTGATGAGATTGTCGCGTTCCGCAAAAAGCTCGTTCTTCAGTTTCTTGAGGAAAACGGCCTTAAGGTAAGCGAAATGAGCGCAATTGCGGCCCGTGGCGTCGGCACTTTCGGAAGCTACCGCCACGGCGCGTATCTTCTCACTCCGGAAGTCGGCGCGGACGCGAAGGCGGGCGGCGGGCATCAGGGACTTATGTCCTCAACGGTGATCGCAGACGAGCTTTCCCAGCAATACGGAATCCCCGCATATCTTTATGACGTCGTGCCGGTGGATGAAATATACGATGTAGCGAGAGTAAGCGGGATCCCGAACCACAGGCGGAAAGCCAGCTCGCACACCTTAAACGGCAGGGCCGTCGCCATGAAGACGGCGGAAAAGCTCGGGATGAAATACGAGGAAGGGACTTTCATAGTCTGCCATATCGGTGGCGGAGTGGGAACGATGTGCCATCACAAGGGGCGCATAGTGGAGACCTATTCCGCAGAGGAAGGCTCCTTCACGCCGGAGAGAGCCGGAAGAGTTCCCGCCGACGTCATGCGCAGGGTTTATTCGGACCGCAGCCTGACCCCAAAGGATATCAGGCAGATTCTGAACGTCAACGTCGGCATATACGGCCATCTCGGCACAAACGATTGCAGAGAGGTAGAAAAAATGATTGCGAACGGCGACAAAAAGGCGCTTTTGGTTTATCAGGCAATGGCTTATCAGCTCAGCGCCAATATAGGAGCCATTTCGACCGCCGTTAACGGAAAGGTCGACGCCATCGTGCTTACCGGCGGAGTCGCTCACTCGAAGATGATGACCGGCTGGATTGCGGAAAGGGTGGGCTTCATCGCTCCGGTGCACATAATCCCCGGCTCTATGGAAGTCGAGGCCCTTGCGGGCGGAGTTATGAGAGTGCTCAACGGCGAAGAGGAGCTTAACGACTATGCGGAGGTCAAGCTCCCGCATACGCTTTTTGAAAATTGTTGATTTTTGCTAATAAAATGTATATAATTTGTAATATAATCTGAAGGGAGATATATTATGGGAACAAAAATTCCGGTACTGGTTTCTGCGAGGCATCTTCATCTGTCGCAGGACGTTGTAGACATACTTTTCGGTAAGGGTCACAAGCTTGAACCCGCCGGCCCCTCAAACGGACAATTTCTTTCGACTTCCAGGGTAAAGGTGGTCGGCCCGAAATGCTCCATGGAAAATGTCGCCATCATGGGACCCTGCCGCGGCTTCAACCAGTTTGAAATATCGATGACGGACACCCGCACCCTTGGAATACCCGCTCCCATCCGCATGTCCGGCGACATCGAAGGAACGCCCGGCGTTAAGCTTGTGGGGCCCGCCGGAGAAGTCGAGCTCGACAAGGGCGTCATAGTCGCAAAGCGGCACATACACCTTTCAAAAGCCGCCGCTGAAGAGCTTGGAGTGGCCGACGGCGAGTGCGTCATGCTCCGGGTCGAAAGCGAGGGGCGCGCGCTCATCTTCGACGACATCATAGCGCGCGTGGGCGGTCCCGAAAGCGTCGTCCACATCGATACGGACGAGGGCAACGCCGCCTGCGTTGTCAAGGGCACCATGGGGCAGATTATTAAAAAGTAGACACCGACATTTTTTGCAAATAAATGGTCTGCGGCCGTGTGTTAAAGCCGCAGACCATTTCATTTTCGTTTAGGATCAGGTTTCCCCGCGCTGAAGGCGCAGTGAAACGGCAGTAGTTCATGTTAAGCTGCCCTTGTCTGACGCGATAAGGCGCCTCATCGCCTCGACGGCCGTTCTTATAGCGGGCTCGGTGTCATGGTTTTCAAGGTCGTCCATTCCCGCCGCTCTGCGCTCCTGGTTCCACACGACATGCAGAACCGTTCCGCAGCGGACGTGCAGCGCGGAAGCCGCGACGAACAAAGCCGCAGATTCCATTTCGCTCGCCAGAACGCCAAGTCTTTTCCACGCCTCCCATTTGTAGCGCAGCTCTTCATAAACCGGCATCCTCTTAGGCGAGTGCTGTCCGTAAAAAGAGTCCTTGCTCTGCACCACTCCGACATGAAAGTTGTAGCCAAGCTGCTTTGCTGCGTTGTGAAGCTCGGTCACTACCTCAAAATCTGCGACGGCCGGAAACTCTATGGGGGCATACTCCCTGCTCGTTCCGTCATACCGTACGGAGCTGCTCGCAATGACAATATCTCCCGCGTTTACTGAAAGCGCCATCCCTCCGCAGGTGCCGACCCGTATGAAGGTGTGTGCGTCAAGCGCCGCAAGCTCCTCTATGGCAATCGCCGCGGACGGCCCTCCTATGCCCGTCGAGACTACGGAGACCATCTCTCCGTCGAGATAGCCGGTGTATGTCGTGAACTCGCGGTTCTGCGCGACCTTTTTGGCGTCGTCCAGAAATGCGGCTATCTCCCCGCATCGATCCGGATTACCCGGAAGCAGAACGTATTTGCCCACGTCGCCGCTTCGGCAGGCTATATGATATTGAAAAAGTCTGTAATCCATGACCTTGCCCCCCAATGGACTGCAAATATCAGTAATTTGTTAGTCTAAGCTCAAAATACGCCCTGGGATGCGCGCATACCGGGCAGGACTCCGGAGCCTCGGCTCCGTAATGGACGTGCCCGCAGTTCCTGCACTGCCAGACGGTCTGCTCTCCCCTTTTGAAAACTTCGCCGGTCTCGATATTTTTAAGGAGCTTCAGATAACGCGCCTCATGGCCCTTTTCGATGAGCGCCACGCCCTCCATCTGCTTTGCTATATCCTCAAAGCCCTCCTGCCGGGCCACCTCGGCAAACTCCTTATACATTTGCGTCCATTCCATGTTCTCTCCGGCTGCCGCGTCCTTCAGATTTTCAGCAGTGCCCGGAATACCGTTGTGGAGGAGCTTAAACCACAGCTTGGCGTGCTCCTTTTCATTCTCAGCCGTTTCGAGGAAAATCGCGGCAATCTGCTCGTAACCGTCCTTTTTGGCCTGACTTGCATAATAAGTGTATTTGTTTCTCGCCTGCGACTCCCCCGCGAATGCGTAAGCGAGATTGGCCTCAGTTTTGCTTCCCTTCAATTCCGCCATATTTTGTTCCTCCTTTGTATATTATTCTTTGTGCTTTGAGTAACACAATACTACATTAATAACTTATTTTTTGCAACCATTTTCGCACTTTCGTTATAAAATAAACTTAAATGAGAATAATAGCATCTGCGCAGCATAAGAATTATGCAAACAGGAGGAAAACCATGAAGCGTATCTACGCATGCATTCTGGCGGCGATTATCATCGCCGCGGCATTCTGCGGATGTACCGCGACCACTACGCCCACGCCCACGCCCTCGCCCTCGCCGACGCCAGCCGCAACGGTAAAGCCCACCGTTACCCCGGCGCTTTCGCCGATGCCGACGGCAACTATCATCCCGACGGTAATCCCCACCGCAAACGTGAGCCCGAAAACCACCTAGCCATAACTATTCCCTGAAAAGAGAGACTCCGAACGCCCGTTTTGGCACGGGCGTTCGGAGTTTCAGCTTGTCAAAGAACTTGTTTACAGCAAAAAAGCTTCGCAGAATTTCCGCCGCGAATGGCGGAAAAAAGTCAAATCTGTCATTTCCGGCGGCGTGTATGTCGGAAATGACACCTCTCATGACGGGCGCGGCAGAGCGGCCGTCATACCCTCTTGTCAAAAAAGCCCTTTTGGCTTTTTTGACAGTCTCAAACGCCGAACGCCCGTCTTAGCGCGGGCGTTCGGCGTTTCTCATACTTTGTATCATCAAATAAGGCCTCTGAAGGCCATTACCAGAAGGACACAGGTCAGAAGAAGAATCACCGCGAATACGGTCAGTCCTGTGTTGATTCCCGAAGTCTTTGCGGAGCCCTCGCCTCGGGGAACAAAATTCGCTTTTCTCAGGGCTTTCACGATCGGCTTGTATATCAGAAGCGTGACAGCCATGTTGGAAGCCGCCTTTATCATGTTGAAGGGAAGAAAAACGGGGACAAGCATGGCTGCGACCACCTGGCGCGGAACGTTCATGTATACCGGCGTGATTATGTAGTTCCAGAGAAGCATCGCGGCGGTCAGGGCAAGCGACCCCACCGTCAGGCCTATAACGGCGCCTTTCAGCCTGTGATTTCTCTTATAGATAAAGGCGGCCGGACAGACAAAAGCGCAGGTCGCTATGACGTTCATCAAAAGACCTATGGGCCCGGTATGGCTTACGGTCAGAAATTCTATAAACGGAACTATGACCGAAATAATGAGTCCCGACAGCGGCCCCAGCATAAACGCGCATATCGTAATAACCGCGCTTTTCAGCTCCAGATCGAGAAAGCCGTTGAAGGGCACCTTGATCAGCGAAACAAGAAAAGCCGCCGCGCAGAACATCGCAATAGTCGTGATTTTTTTAGTTTTCATTTTCATCCTCCAAGCCAAAAATATAAAAGCCCGTGAAAAATCTTCACGGGCAAAAAATACCTGTTATATAGAATAACGGCAAAACATCTTCTCCCATCCAGACTATGACTGTCGGTATCGGAATCTCACCGATTCTGCGGAAAAACCCGCTCGCAGACTATACTGCCGGTGGGGAATTTCACCCCGCCCTGAAGATTTTTATTTAATTTTTCATCATTCTAGCACAAAAATATAGTTTGTCAAGAGCGTAAAAAATATTTTTGACAAACACATGTTCTCGGTGTATAATAATGGAAAATATATATATGAGGTAAACGATGGGCTTCGACAGGTCAAAAGAGAACAGCTGCTGCTTTACGGGCCACCGCTCTTCGAAGCTTCCCTGGAAGGGAAACGACGGGGATATCCGCTGCGTTGCCTTGAAAAACAGGCTGTACGACATCGCGGAGGCGCTTTACAGGGCCGGAATAACCCACTATATATGCGGCATGGCTACGGGCTGCGACATGTATTTCTGCGAGGCGGTGCTCAAGCTCCGCTCCGAGCACCCCGAAATAACGCTCGAAGCCGCTATCCCCTGCGAGGATCAGACGAAATTATGGGATTTAAGGCAGCGAAAACTTTATAATCATTATTTGCACCAGTGCGATTTCCAGACGGTTATTCAGCGGGAGTACACCGACGGCTGCATGCAGAAAAGGAATTTCTACATGGTGGACAACTCGTCCGTTCTGGTCGCGGTGTTTGACGGCACCTACGGCGGAACCATGCAGACCATCGCATACGCGGTCAAAAAAGGTCTTGAAATCATAGAGATCCGGCCTTAGGAGCGCGCCCGTAAATATCGCCCTTACTTAAGAAGAACAGATAAGTCCGTTCGTGAAACGGACTTACAGCTTGTCAAAAAACTTGTTTGCAGCAAAAAAGCTTCGCAGAATTTCCGCCACGAATGGCAAAAACAAAATCAAATCTGTCATTTCCGGCGGCGTGTACGTCGGAAATGACACCTCTCATGACGGGCGCGGCAGAGCGTCCGTCATACCCTCTTGTCAAAAAAGCCCTTTTGGCTTTTTTGACAGTCAGATAAGTCCGTTCGTGAAACGGACTTAATTCTTTTTCAGACTATTCTCGGACCTAAGGTGTACTCCTGCCCTCCGCGCCTTTCCGACGGATCAGGGTATGCCAGCACATAGAGATCCTTGCAGGCGCTTTCAAGCTCGAAAAGCCGCCTTGCTTCCCCGTCGAGCCTCTTTCCCGAAGATGGCTTCGTAATAAGGGGAAACTGTTTCGAGGCGGTTTTAATTACCCGTCTCCCGCGCTCCCCGAAGGCAAGTATTTTTGCGTACGGCGGACTTTGGGGAAAGTCGTCAGGTATCCCTAGATACGCCCTCAGCACAAGCCTCCTTATTCGCGAGAGGGCATATCTCTTCGTCTTTGTATTCATAAGAACGGATTCCAGCGAGGGCTCCTTCAGGGCATACTTGAAAAGCCTGTCGGAAAGCCCTTCCTCGCCTCCGTCAAAGAGAGCGAAATCGGACCTGCTCATTCTCCTCAGCCTTGATAGTATCGCACATTCGCAGTTTTCGATAAAAACCGGCGCGCGCCCTCTTTTTATCTCCTCGGAAAGCACTGCCGCGGCCTCCGGCGGTATGTAGGCGAAAGCGTCCTCGCCCCTTTTAAGCATGGAGCGTATCTTCGACGCGGAGGCCGTTTCGAGCAGCTCCGCGCTGTCGTGCCCCGCGCCTATTCTCCTGAATGTTAGCGGCTTTATTCCTGAGCCCAGCCTTCCGAGAGCCTTGATGTATTCAACTCCGAGAATGTTGTTGGGGCTTTCAAGTATGCAGGCTTCCCTGCCCAGCGCTTTTAAGGCCGCCTTCTGCCGCGCGGCGGCATATGACAGCCCAAGCCTGAGTTCCGATCTTATAAGCTCGTCTGCGCCTGTCGAAAGTAAAAAATCTGCCATTTTTTCGAGCGGACCGGTTTCGCCTATCTCGCTTCCGAAAGAGATGTGCGTTATGTTTCCCAGGGCGTGCATTACCGATACCGCGCCGAAGGCAAAGCTCTCCGCCGAAGACAGCGCCCACGGTACCGGCAGCTCGACAACGAGGTCCGCGCCGCAGCGAACGGCGGCCTCGGCTCTCGCATGCTTCTCAAACGCGGCAAAATCTCCCCGCTGCGTGAAATCTCCGCTCATCACGCATACTATGACGGTTTCCCTTCCGAGCGCCTCACGAGTTTTTTCGATGTGCAGCCTGTGCCCCAGGTGAAAAGGATTGTATTCCGCAACAATACCTGCAATATTCAAATTTTTTACCTCAAATTTATCTATATTTGTTGCTTTTATCTGTTGAATACTTATTATTTTAATATTATAATCATAATTTGTTACAATACAATGATTTAATTACTTTTTGAAAGGATGCCCTGCGAAAAAATGAAGATCTTAGTTATAAACTCCGGAAGCTCCTCCCTCAAATATCAGCTCTTTGATATGGAGAAGGAATACGTTATCGCCAAGGGCCTTTGCGAACGCATAGGAATGGAAGGGTCTCTTCTCCGTCACCGGCCGGCTGACGGCAAGCCCGTTGTTTACGAGGAAGCCATGCCCAACCATGTTTCGGCTATAAAGCTTATGTTCAGGGCCCTCACTGCTTCCGAAGGCGGCGTAATCAAAAATATGGACGAGATAGGCGCGGTAGGCCACAGGGTACTGCACGGGGGCGACAAGTTCTCCGCTTCGATACTTATAGACGAGGCGGTCAAGGATGCCATCCGCGAAAACATCCCGCTCGGCCCGCTGCATAATCCGGCAAACCTTATGGGCATAGAGGCCTGCGAAAACGTTGTCCCCGGAGTGCCTCAGGTAGCCGTTTTTGATACCGCGTTCCACCAGACCATGCCTGAGAAGGCGTATATATACGCCATACCGCAGAAATATTACACCAAGTACAAGATCCGCCGCTACGGCTTTCACGGCACCTCCCACCGCTACGTTTCGGCGCGTACGCTGCAGCTTCTCGGACGCACCGAAAACACCAGGATTATCACCTGCCACCTCGGAAACGGCTCCTCCATCGCCGCTATAAAGGACGGCAAGTGCATAGACACTACGATGGGCCTCACCCCCCTCGAGGGACTGATGATGGGTACGCGCTCGGGCTCGATCGATCCCGCCATCGTATGGTATATTTCCGAAATCGAGAACATCTCTGCCGCCGAGGTCGTTTCTATGCTCAACAAAAAGTCCGGCGCTCTTGCCGTTTCCGGTTTTTCTTCCGATTTCCGCGATATCGAGGATGCGATTGAAAACGGCGACGAGCGCGCAAGGCTCACACTCGACATGTTCGAATACAGCATAGTGAAATATATAGGCGCTTACGCCGCTGCTCTCGGCGGTGTTGACGCAATTACCTTCACGGCGGGCGTAGGCGAAAACTCGCCTCTTTCGCGCGAATCCATAATAAACCAGCTCTCCTTCCTCGGGCTTAAAATAGACCCCGAGAAAAATAAAGTCCGCGGCAGGGAAACCGACTTGACCGCCGAGGGCTCGTCCGCCAAAATATATCTTGTTCCTACAAACGAAGAGCTCATGATCGCAAGGGACACCAAGAACATAGTATGCGCAAATTGACATTTGTGCCATACTAATATTTTTGCCGATTTTTGAAACAAAATCTTGACTTCTGCCATGTTGGATGATATACTTTCAAAGCCGCTTTGAGTAGGCCATATAAAGCAGGGCATAAAAACCCTCGCCTGCGAGAGCGAGACTATATACAAGGACGGTGCGATGCCTAGTGCTGCACGCAATTTTTGAAACCGGCGGCAAGCAATACAGAGTCGCCGAGGGAGACACTATTTTTATCGAAAAGCTTCAGGCAGAGGCCGGAGACAAGGTAACCTTTGACAAGGTCCTCGCCGTAATCGGAGATGACACACAGAGCTTCGGAAGCCCCACGGTAGCCGGAGCCACGGTATCCGCGGAAGTTCTCAAAAACGGTAAGGCGAAGAAAATCATCGTTTACAAAATGAAGCCGAAGAAAAACTACCGCAGGAAGCAGGGCCACAGACAGCCCTACACAAAGGTCCAGATTTCCGCCATATCCCTTTGATTTCACAGGGATAAAAACTACTTGAATTTTCGGAGGTGTAAACCATGGCACATAAAAAAGGCGTCGGCTCCACCAAAAACGGAAGAGACAGCGAATCCAAGCGTCTCGGAGTTAAAAGAGCGGACGGCCAGTTTGTTCTGGCGGGCAACATCCTCGTCAGACAGCGCGGCACGAAAATACATCCGGGCACAAACGTCGGCCGCGGAAGCGACGATACGCTTTTCGCCCTTGTTGACGGGCGAGTACACTTTGAGCGTTTCGGAAAAGACCGCAAGGATGTTTCGGTTTTTGAAGACGCCGCGGAATAATCTTATATTAATATAAGGTTTTGCAAGTGCCCATACGACTCGTCGTATGGGACTTGTTCATAAGGGGAAAAAAACCGCGCCCGCTTCGGCCCTCGCCGTTAAAGTCGGGTAAAAACCCTGTTTTTGTTTTTATTTTTGGTTTTCATGGGATAATAAGCAAGCGCGCTTTTGGGCGTCAAGCGGCGCGCCAGGGGCCGGAGGGTTTCGCTTTCGCGCAACACAAGGCTCTATATCATATCTGAAGGGAGGCGTTAAAATGTTTGTAGATAAGGCGCATATAACCGTGACGGCAGGCAACGGAGGAAACGGCGCGGTCGCTTTCCATCGCGAAAAATATATCTCCGCGGGAGGCCCCGACGGCGGAGACGGCGGAAAAGGCGGCGATATCGTTTTTGTGGCCGACGAAAGCATGTCCACTCTCATGGATTTCAGGCTCAAAAGAAAATACGTCGCCAAAAACGGAGAGGACGGCGGGGGCAAGCGCTGTTCCGGACGCGACGGGGAATCCCTTGTAATCAGGGTCCCGAAAGGCACACTGATACTGGACAAGGAAACCGGCGCCGTCATCAAGGACATGTCCTCCGCGGACGAGCCCTTTGTTGTCGCCAGAGGAGGGCGGGGCGGCTGGGGAAACAGCCATTTTGCCACTCCCACAAGGCAGGCCCCGAGATTTGCCAAGCCGGGCATGCCGGGCCAGAAACGGGAGCTGATACTTGAACTGAAGCTGCTCGCCGATGTAGGACTCGCCGGTTTTCCCAACGTAGGAAAATCCACGCTGCTTTCCGTGGTTTCAAAGGCTCATCCCAAAATTGCAAATTACCATTTCACGACTCTGTTTCCCAATCTGGGCGTGGTCTATGCCGGCGAGGGAAAATCCTTCGTCATGGCGGACATCCCGGGCATAATCGAGGGCGCATCCGAAGGCGCGGGACTGGGGCACGATTTTCTCAGGCACATCGAGCGGTGCCGCCTTATAGTTCATGTGGTGGATGTTTCCGGAAGCGAGGGCAGAGACCCCGCGGAAGATTTCGAGGTCATTAACCTTGAGCTTAAGAAGTTCAGCCCTGCTCTTGCCGAAAGACCTCAGATAGTCGCGGCAAACAAATGCGACATTCTCCAGGACAGGAAAACGCTTGACAGATTCAGAGAATATATAGAGTCCAGAGGGATGAAATTTTTCCCCATATCCGCCGCGGCGCACACAGGCATACAGGAGCTTATCTCGGCGATCTCCGAGGAGCTTTCAAAGCTTCCTCCCGTTCGCGTTTTCGAATCGACTTACGTCGAGCCGGAGCAGAAGCTCGAATCGCCCGATGATCTCAGGATAACCGTTACCGGGGATAACGTATACGAGGTGGAGGGCGCCTGGATGGAATGGCTTCTCAGTACCGTAAACCTCTCGGATTACGAGTCGCGGATGTACTTTGACCGCATGCTGAACGAATCGGGTCTTTATGATCGCCTTGAAAAAATGGGCATACGCGAAGGCGATACGGTAAGAATATACAATCTTGATTACGAATACAAAAAGTAAGCGGACGGCGCTATATGGCGCCGTCCTCAGACTGTCGAAAAAGCCCAACGGGCTTTTTCGACAAGGGGGTTGCATGACGGCCGCTCTGCCGCGCCCGTCATGAGAGGTGTCATTTTCGACGTACACGCCGCCGGAAATGACAGATTTGACTTTGTTTTTGCCATTCGTGGCGGAAATTCTGCAAAGCTTTTTGCTGTAAACAAGCGGACGGCGCTATATGGCGCCGTCCTGTTTTTTTGGGCCGCCGCATATGATTTTCCCTGCGCTCCCCCCTTTTTCGAGGAGTATGTTTTGCTTTTCCGGCAACCGGACATTATTTGCCGAGCCTTGAGCCGGATATATTAAAACGCTTTCCCTGATGTTTTTGCATCGCTCTTCCTGCTCGGCCTTCCGTCCCGCGCATATAAAAATTGTGCAAATAACCTGTACGCACTTGAAAATAATGGCGGTATAGTGTATATTATAAACAACCTGATGAGAAAGGAAGGCTTGACCATGTTAACAGCGAAACAAAATATGCAGGAAGTAATCAGAGGCGGCAATCCCGAGCGATTTGTGAACCAGTATGAGGCCGTCATGCTCCTTTTCCACCCTTATATGCTGCACGCGGGCAGAATCACAAAGGGGCAGAGAAACATCGTCAACGCATGGGGTGTTACCAATTCCTTCCCCGAAAACGTACCGGGCGCTTTCCCCGTGCACACGCCTGATAAGATAGTCGTCAAGGACATCGAGCGTTGGCGGGACTTTGTACACGCGCCCCCGCTGAAGTTCAGCGACGAGGAATGGGCCATGTTCAAGGCTCAGTATGACGCGGTTGACAGCACTCAGGCTTACAAGGCGGCATTCATCGCTCCGGGCCTTTTCGAGCAGACGCACCATCTCTGCTCGATCGACCAGGCGCTTGTATACTATCTGACCAACCCTGACGAGATGCACGATTTGATCAAGTACCTTACCGATTGGGAGCTGGAGCTTGCGGAGGGGATATGCTCGCACCTCCATCCGGACGCCATATTCCACCACGACGACTGGGGCTCTGAAAAGAGCACTTTTATGAGTCCCGCCATGTTTGACGACTTCTTCCTCGAGCCCTACAAGCAGATTTACGGCTACTATCATGACCACGGCGTGGAGCTTGTTTTCCATCACGCCGACAGCTATGCGGCTACGATAGTTCCGGAAATGATCGAGATGGGCATCGACGTGTGGCAGGGCTGCATGGAGTCGAACAACGTGCCCGAGCTTATCAAGAAGTACGGCGGCAAGATCACCTTCATGGGCGACATAGACAACAAGAGGGTCGACTTTGAGGGCTGGACTCAGGAGGACGCACGCAAGGCAGTCAGGGCCTCCTGCGACAGGTGCGGCAAGAAGTACTTCATCCCCTGCATCACACAGGGAGGGCCGGGCTCTGTCTATCCGGGCGCATACATGGCTATGTGCGAAGAGATCGACAAATACAGCGAGGAAGTCTTCGGCATAAACGCCAAGGACATCACCCGTATGCCCTTCCAGATACTGTTTTGATGCGAAGGCGTTAAAGCCGCAATCTACATAGCATAGGAGACCACCCGCGGAGAAATGTTTGCTTCATATTAGCAATGGGCAGGTAAAAAGCCTCTAACGGGAAAAACAGATACCGGCCGCAACAAGCTCCAGGCTTGAATGCGGCCGGTCTTTTATGTCTTTCCTGCTCCCCGGTCTGAGCAAAAAACGTAATTTTCGGACGCAATATGCGTCAGGCCATATTCTGAAGACAGCAAAAGCGCTTTCAGAGGCATTATTTCATCTCGCCCGATATCCTAAGCTGCGCTTCTATTGCCCTGGTCCGTCCTATTCGCCGCACTTGTCATGGTGCTGATGCTCGTGACAAACGGAACCCGTCGTTTTAAGCTCGCCCTTAAGATAATTTTCGACGGCCGCTCTCGCGTCTCCGGAGGCGCCCACAATCACTTCAACATTTCTTTCGTTGAAAATGTCGACCGCGCCGCCGCCCATGCCTCCGCTGATAATGACATTCACTCCGCGGTCGGCAAGAAAATTAGGCAGAAAGCCGGGCCGGTGGCCGGGATTGGGCACAGATTCTTCATTAGTAATTTTGCCGTTCTCAACATCGTAAATCAGGAAGCTGGCGCAGTGCCCGAAATGCTCGGTCACGCTTCTTCCCTCTGCTGCAACCGCAATTTTCATCGTTTGTTTTTCCTCCGTATTCTTCATTTCGATATATTCGTCAAGTATTTTGGCTGCATATTCAACCAGTTCTGCGCAGGGTCGTTCTTTATAATATGCTTCTGTCCTGTCCTCCGGTACCGGATCATCGCGTTTTAATGAAAGGTTCAGCAGCTCTCTGCAAATGATAGACCTATTTTTGTTCTCAAACCGTTTTGCAAGTGACTGGATCAGCCTGTAATGTTCAGATTTTTTGAATTTATCTGCCGGGTCGGTATACCCGTACTTCATCCCGACCACCATAAGCATGCCGCTGACGGCCCCGCATACCTCCCGAAGTCTCCCCATCCCGCCTCCGAAAGGCGCGGAAAGCCTTAAAGCCGTTTCAAAGTCGAGGCCGGTTTCGTCACAAAACGCTGCAAAAACCGATTGGGAGCAGCTGTAACCCTTTTTGAACAGTTCTTTCGCAGATTCCGAATGCCTACTCAAAGTCTTTTGCTTCGCTTTCTTCCAGTAATTTCGAAAGGGGCTCGAACCAATCGCCATCAAAGAGTTCTATCATGCCTTTGTCGCAGGCGGCCGAAATCCGGGGATCGATCGGGAGCTTGGCAAGAACCTTAAGGCTGTGCTTTTCGGCAATTTCATCGATATGGCTTTCGCCGAATATATGGTATTCCTTGCCGTTGTCCGGACATTTGAAATACGACATGTTCTCGACCAAGCCGATGACGGGAATATTCATCATCTCCGCCATTTTAACGGCTTTCGACACTATCATAGAGACGAGCTCCTGCGGCGAGGTCACAATAATAATGCCGTCGACGGCCAATGACTGGAAAACGGTAAGCGGCACGTCGCCGGTTCCGGGCGGCATGTCTATGAACATGAAATCCACATCGCCCCAGATAACATCCGTCCAGAACTGCTTGACAGTATTGCCCAGAATCGGCCCCCTCCAAACAACCGGGTCGGTGTCGTTATCCAGGAAAAGATTGATTGACATTACTTTGATTCCGGTCTTGCTTTTCGGCGGATATATTCCGTAGTCGCTCCCCTCGGGACGCTCCTTGATTCCAAAAGCCTTCGGAATAGACGGACCCGTAACGTCCGCATCGAGGATTGCCACGCTGTGCCCCAGTCTTTGCATCGTAACCGCAAGCATTGACGTCACCGAGGATTTCCCGACTCCGCCCTTCCCGCTGACAATGCCTATGACCTTTTTGATGTTGCTCAGCTCGTGCGGCCTCTCTTTGAAATCCTTCCTCGCTTCTTTTCTGTCTGCGCAGTCTTCTCCGCAGCTGCCGCAGTTCAGGTTGCAGTTCTCGCTCATTATCTTCGCTCCTTACATGATTATTGTTACTTGGTCTCCGGCGGATATATATTGTATTTTATCCCCCATGACAGCCTTCAGCCGATTATAGGATTCTATTCCCGTACAATGGCAGGTGTAATACCCGGCCCGGCTCTCCGACAATATTTTACCGATCTCGTCCACCGTATCCGGAGCCTCGCTTTGTTTTGTTCCGTGGTTATAGAGATGAAATCCTCCGATGACATAATCGGGATAAAAACCTCTCTCGGCACGGAAGCGGTCGATGATGTTGACGATACCGTTGTGGGCGCACCCCGCTATCAGCAGGGTTTTTCCGTTTTCGCTGACAATCAGGTTTTGCTCATGCTCGAAATCATCCCGGACATAGGCTTCGCCCGCCTTCATAAACAGATCTGCGTTTCCCGAAGGCACAAGCCTTTCGGCCCTGACTCCGGAGAACAGTTCAAGCCCCTCGTCAATCTTATAACGGTCTTTGCAGAAAACGAAGCGTTCCTCCGGCAGCAGCGACTCGTCAAGCCCGATATACTCCCTGACGCCTCCCGGCCTGTTCGCATAATGCGGTTCAAAGGCCTTTCGGTGAACATAAACCTTGGCGGAGGCGTTTATGCCGAGAAATGTTTTCAAGCCGCCGCCATGGTCGTAATGACCGTGGGATAGCACGGCAAAATCGACCTTCGCGAGATCGACTCCCATCTTCCCTGCGTTTTCGGCAAAAAGACCGCTTGCGCCGGTATCGAACAGTATCTTATGCGCTGCCGTTTCAATGTAAAGGCTGAGGCCGTGTTCGCTGCCGAGCTTCTCCGAGGAGGCTGTGTTTTCCGATAAAACCTTTACCTTCATGTTTTGGTACCGTCACTTTCTTCGAAAAGCAGCTTCATGGTGCTGCTGAAAACCTCTTTCACTGCGCAAGCAGAGGCGCAGTCAACATCCGCGATGGTTTGTCCGTTGTTGATTGCTCTCACCGCTTCGGGGTCGAACGGTATTCTGCCCGTAAAAGGCAGGCCTTTCTCTTCGCAGAATTTCTCGATTCTTTCTGTATTCTCATAATTGGTGTCGTACTTATTGATGCAGACGCCTACCCTTGTCCGGAACGTCTCTGCGGTTTTTACGATACGCTCCATGTCGCTGATTCCCGATACGGAAGGCTCCGCAACAATCAGAACCATGTTTACACCGCTCATTGAAGCGATTACGGGACAGCCAATTCCGGGCGAGCCGTCAACAACCGCAAGCTCCGTATCCGGACTCGCCGCAGCCTTCATCTGCTTCTTAACCTCGGTTACAAGCTTTCCCGAGGTGCCGCTCCCCATCTTCAGCCGCGCCGTCGAAAACACTTTGCTGTCGTCAGTATAAAGCATGAGCTCCCCTGCCGGGGCCGGTTTCATGGAAACCGCTCCCGCCGGGCAGACAGCCTCGCAAACCCCGCAGCCTTCGCACGCGAAAGCATCGACCTTATATCCGTTATAGCCGTTTTCGCCGGAAATCGCACCAAACCTGCAATTTTCTTTGCACAGCCCGCATCCAAGGCACTTGTCCGCAAGGATTTCGGCTTTCGGCATCCCGTAATAGTCTGTTCGCCTCGGCTCTGCTTTCTGCGCCATGACGAGATGAAGATTTGGGGCGTCCACATCGCAGTCGGAATAGGCTTTGGCCCCTGAAAGCCTTATGAAAGCGCCGGCAATCGTCGTTTTCCCCGTGCCTCCCTTACCGCTGAGGATTAACAGCTGTTTCATGCCGCACCTCCTCCATCACGGTTTCAAGCAGGGAGGAAAAAAGCATCCCGAGCCTTTCGCTTTCCCCGGCGGCTATTTCAGCGTTTGAATTAAGCCTTCCCAGCTCTGAGTCGAACGGGATCCGGCCTAATATGGGAATCGAGTTTTCCATGCAGAATTTTTCAGCCGGATTATCTGCGTCAATGTATTTATTAATTACAGCGCCGTGCGGCTTTTCAAGCAGGCCGACCAGTTCGCAGACCATATTGAGGTTATGAACGCCGAAAACCGTCGGCTCGGCGACCAGTATGCAGTAATCCGCTTCCCTGACGCTTTCCATTACCGTACAGGCGCTTCCGGGAGGGCAGTCGATAAAGACGGGAAGCTCTTCATCCGCGAAAATCGCGGACAGCAGCTTTTTGATGATCGGTATTCCGGACGCCTCTCCCGTATTCATAATCCCGGTATGAACGATAACGTCGCCCGAAACGCCTTTTTGTATTCTGCCGATCGTTTTCTCTTTTTCTGATATCGCCTTTTCCGGACACAGCAGCAGGCATCCGCCGCAGGAGTGGCACACCTCTTCAAAAACATAAGGCCTGCCCTTTACAAAGGCAAGCGCGTTGAATCTGCAGAAATCAACGCACCTGCGGCAGCCGCTGCACAGGCCTTCGTCTGCAAAGGGTATCTTTACGGCGACCTCTTCCTCGCATACATTCTCGGGATTAAAAAACAGATGCCCGTTTGGCTCCTCGACGTCGCAATCCATGTAGACGGATTTGCCGGCTGCATATGCCAGATTTACGGATACCAGCGTTTTGCCGGCACCGCCTTTACCGCTCAGCACGGCAATTTTTATGCCCTTATTTTTCATGCCCATAAAATCCCGGGTGAAAATCGCTGAGCAAGACAAGCTGTTCGGCAATAAACGCATCTATGTTTTGCCTCGCGCTCCCCGGTATCGATTTATAGATCAAGACCTCCGACTTGCGAAGCACCTCCTCCGCGTTTTCGCCGCAGCGAGGAGTAATAAGCACGTTTGCGCCGTGATCGGCTATCACCTGTGCCGCCCGGATTCCCGCTCCGCCCTGACTGGCGACGGCGCTGTTGTCAAGATAATAGGTTTCCTCTGTGACAGTGTTGTGAAACAGGAAGTGCGGAGCGCGCCCAAACGACGGGCAAACCCCCGATTCCATGCTTTGTTCATCTACCGGTATTGCTATCCTCATTCGAATCCTCCGTTTTCCCGTAATTAGGGGCGTTTTCGCCTCCGATGTTCTCCTCAAAGCCTCTGCCGCATCTGTGCCTGTTGCAGCCGCCTCTGCCGCAGCCGCTCCCTCTGCCGTCGCAGAGCCTGTATTCGCCGCCTTCTATCCAGAGTACCTTTCCGTTTACCAATGATTCGGCAAGCTTTCTTCTCGCCTCGTCATAAATCCCCTGAACCGTCGTGCGGGAAATATTCATTTGATTTGCACACTCCTCCTGTGTAAAGCCGTCCATATCAATCAGTCTTATCGCTTCGTACTCGTCAACGGTCATGCGGACCGCGTTCGCCGCATCCGCGGCAAAGTCGAGCGGACCGAAACGGCTGCTGTTAGGAAGGCAGCAGACCTTTCTCCATTTTCTCGGTCTGGGCAAATATTCTCACCTCTCTTGAGAGTAAATAGCGGAAACACACTCCGGCTATTTTTCCGCTCCTAGATTTTCCAGCCTCTTATCGATTAGGTCCAGCCGCTTTTTCATTGCATTCCTTTGCGCCTGAAGCAGCTCTTTTTGCCTCTCGGAGGATTTGCCAATTACGGAAAAGCATTTTCCGAAGCCGCGGCCAAAGCCGCGCCTGCAGGCAAGTCCAAATCCCAAACCCAAACCCAAGCCAAGCCCGGCGCCGCGTTTTACAGCTTTAGCCCCGGCGCAGAAACCCAATCTTTTTCCGGTCATCGGGCCCGCGCCCGCCGGACCCGTTCCATCCCTTCCGGGCATATCATTCACCCCTTTTCAGTTTCCGGCATATGCCGCTTTCGATTGTAATTATACACAGTTTCAGACATATGTCAATAACTTTTTTTGTCCGGCTTCGATTCGGAAAAAATCATAACACAAATAAATGGCTTATAATCTTTGACGCTAAAAATTCCGGGCTTCGGCTCTGCCAAAACATTGCGCGTTTCACGGTATCGCAATACCAAAGCCGCTTTCAGCGTCTCATTTTAAGAATTTCAAAGGCTCCGCAACGGTAAGTCCGCGTATCAGCATCTGACGTTATTAATATCTCAAGCCGTAAAAAAATCGGGAAAACCCGATTTCGACCGGATTTTCCCGATTTTTTGTCGCGCCCATTGATTTGATACAATGCACACCCCTGAATCACGATGGGGCAGTGGGGTGCATTTTCTCTTTTATCAGGCGACGTTTCGCGGACAGGCAGGGTTTCGCCTGCGAGCAGTGAATTTATACATTTCACTTCGACAAGACTGTACAGACAAGCTCTTCCGCTTTGCCTTCAAGAAGGATTTTTATGAAAGCGTTAAGTAGTTGTAGGAGGCATGTATCAATGATCCATTACAACATCGAACGCCCGCACAGAGGCTGCAGAAACCGCAGGAAGCGTCCTCCAGATACCGTTCTGGATTATGCGCAAGCTGTTAGATATGAGGCTTAGTTGTACACGCAATCTCTTCAAACACTGCTGCAAAACGCAGCCTGATTCATTTTCCGGAGTACCGAAAATTGCGAACTTCTCCTGACACGGCCAGCGGACGATACTCCCGGCTTTATTATAATTCCAATGATTACAAGATTCCCATGTTAGCGCCCGTATAGCAAATTGGTTTGCTACACGGGCGCGCCTAACATCATATACGAAGAAACTTCTATCGGATTACCAGTGGAACAATAAAATACCAGAGGCAAACTGCAAAAACCGACAAAAGCACTATACTAATAATCATATGTTTGCGTTGAATAATTGCTTGTGCAATACCATATGTAGGAAGAGTGCAAATATAAATATATAAGCATTTAGTGATAATATGTCTTGCTTCAACATTTTTGTTGCCTATAATCAATGCACAAATCCCTAGCAGAATGCACATGATTATCCAGACAAGCATTAATGCTAATGATGCCTTATCTCTCCCTGACATACAGATCACCTCCGATAAAAGAAATGGCAAACGTTACAAGATATACAGCAAGCATGAAGATTTTTTAATTATCGCTCATTCAGATATGCATGTAGTGAATGGTCCGTAACTATCACCAGTCCAAGCTGTAAAACTCCAAATATATGTATACAAAGTTGACTCCGGTCCTGTCAATATATAGATGTCTCCGTAAACGGTTCCACCAACAGAACTAAAAGCGAGACCGGATAAAGCGGTGTATCCAAATAAAGCGATTATGGCACCAGCCCCCAAAAATCCACAACCAGCTGCGATACAAGCGGCAACAACACCAACAGATACGCCCTCACCCCAGGTGACGCGATGCGAGAATGAACCGATGTACTCCCCGTACGGGCTTGAACTTGATGTATTTGAACCTGTACGACTCTGAATAACCGCTCCACCGGTTCCCACAACGCGACCATTCAAGTATATGGTTGAGTTTGACTCATTATATGTAACTATATCAGTCTTGTTGCTATTCTCTTCTGTGACCTCAATTTTTCTAATTCCGTTTTCAAGGCTGTAATGATATGTATAGTTAACTCCATTGATGTTTACAACTTCTGTTTTTCCCGCCCGATATATGTTATTATCAGCAGATTTTGCTGATGCTGGCAATATACATAACGAGAAAACCATAGCAATAGATAGTAGGAATGCACTAAGTTTGGTTAGTTTTCATTTTTGTCACTCTTTCTTTTGTAATTTATTTTATAGAACCATTGATTTTAACTCGCTAACTTGTGGAAAAGCATTATTCAATTTTCTAGCCCATCGGTATCACCATCCTTTTTCGATATTTTGAAGGTCGCTATAAAGCCTTCTAAAATACTAATGTCAAAAAGAGGGCGAAAAGTCACATATATATAAAAATTATTTTTAATTCTTTTCGGTGACGCTTCTGGTTGTCATAGTTCTGAAATCCGAGCCGCCGTCAAGCGCGGCATAGAATGTGATTACAGCTCGGTACTGAGAACATATTGTGCCGTATACGCAGCCTCGGCAGCACTAGCAGCGCTATAATAATCGTATAAGCCGCTCCAGTAAGCTGAATTTACCCGGCAGCTAGCATCTTCCGCCGCTGCAGAAACAGAGCCGGCGAGAGTTTAATACTCGCCGGCTTCTTATTAGCGTTTCTGTTAGCAAAATCGCTGAAAATATTGTTTCTGAAAGTGCTGATAAGGTTTAGAAACGGCAAAAATATTTGTGCCCAAAAAGCCCGCAAATCCTTGTAAATCAAGAAAAATCCCGCAATCTCAACGACTGCGGGATTTTGATTTTGGTGGAGACGAAGAGGATCGAACTCTCGACCTTACGGATGCGAACCGTACGCTCTCCCAGCTGAGCTACGCCCCCAATATGCCGCTTTACCGACACGCGAAGTATATTATAGCATTATTTTCGAAAAAGTAAAGAGTAAAATTGCAATTTCTTTGCTATTGCCAAACGGCCTCGCGTGTAGTAAAATTAGTTAGTCTATGCCCTGCTTTGACGCGGGGCAGGGCCGCACTGGTCGGGGAGTCAGCGGTGCCCTGTATCTGCAATCCGCTATAGCAGAGATGATTTCCCGCCCCCGGCTTTGTGATGTGCCGCCTG
>JAJUGN010000019.1 GCA_029265975.1 Clostridiales bacterium | reverse complement strand
GACGCTCTGCCGCGCCCGTCATGAGAGGTGTCATTTCCGACGTACACGCCGCCGGAAATGACTGATTTGACTTTGTTTCCGCCATTCGTGGCGGAAATTCTGCGAAGCTTTTTTGCCGTAAACAAGTTTTTTGACAATCTGGATGGCGGGGCCGAAACGTGCGGCCCCGCCATCTTTGTTTTCCTGCATTTTTATGCCTTGTAAAGCTCCGCGTGCTTTTCGGAAAGTTTGTAGACGCCATCGAAGTCCACATGCGGATTATATACAGCTTCGAGTCTGTCGTGCAGCTCCTTTGCCAAATAAAGGTTCTGCCTGGCTTTTTCCAGAAGGGAATCATAAAGCCTCGTTTCCTCGCGGAGCAGATATTTGGTTTCACGGTACTTTTCCCTGTCCACGAGTGCGTCCAGCCGGACATGCTTGAAGGTGTCGCCGTCATACGGCGTCTCCGCCGTCACGCTCAAAAACGCCAGGGAAAGCTCCGGTATCAGGAGGTGCTCAGCCCTTTCGGGGTAGAGGGGAGAAAGGCAGAGTATCACCTTGTAGCCGGATTTAAGAGCGCAGTCCAGAATCTGCCTGAGCATCAAAGGAGCGAAGCCAAACTCGTTGTCTATAACGCAGACTCTTTTGCAGAGAGCCTTTACGGTGTCGTAACGGCTTATGACTCCCTCGCAGGTGAACGCGCTAAGAAAGCGCCGGACAACGGCTCCCTCGCCGCCGGAATTGGGGAATTCCCTCTGGCATATGCCGGCTGAGCGTCTGGCAGCCGTTTCAAATATCCTGTCGCTGCCGAGCGGAGAAAATATGTCGCGCCCGATTTCCGCCGCGGCCGCTAAAAATTTATAGGCTTTTGCGTAATATGCCTTATATTCCGAAGAAATCGCTTTTACAAGGTCTTTTTTATCCGCAAGCGCCCTGAAATCGTAAAATTCCCCCATATTCACATACCTTGCCGACACGCCGGGATAATCCGGCTCAAGTATATGCGGCGCGGTCCCGTCCATATACGCTGTTCCGAATTCGGGAAGCACCAGTCCGTCAAGGGAATCGGGGTCTCCCGAACAATGTATGTATTCCACCGCGAGGCCCTTTTCCTCGGCTATTTTCCCCAGCCTTTTCATAAAGCTGGACTTACCGCAGCCCGGGCCGCCTTTGATGATGTACAGAAAACGCGTATTATCGCTTTTTGTGATTTCGTCGCAAAGTGAATAGATCCCGCTTCCGGTATTCGAGCAGATGAAATAATGAGTGCCTGCAGACATATCAAAAATCCTTTCGATAAATTTCTTTTTTCCACACTCATATTTATGCAAAGCCTATGCAAATTGATAATAAAAAGACCGCCCCGTCATTAAACGGGGCGGTCCGGAAAAGGGTAAAATCAGGAGTTCATGCCGAGCCTGAGAGCCTGCCTGTTGTATTCGATCATCTGGGGCTTGGAGGCCGGCACGCACTTGAGGATGGAGGCGTCAAGCGCCTCCGCGCCGCAAAAGCCGAGCTCTGCGAAAAGCTTTCCGAGCAGTATGATGTTTCCGAGCCCCTTGAGCCCGTTGTCCTCGGCAAGCTTCGTCGCGGGAACGTAAAAAGCCTTTATGTCGCTTTCTTCAACCTTCTTCGATATCATGGAGCTGTCTACTATAACCGTTCCCCCAGGCCTCACAGTACCGATGAACTTGTCGAAGGACGGCAGATTCATGACTATCAGAGCGTTGGGGTTTAATACCAGAGGCGAGCCTATGGGCCTGTCGCTGATGCAGACGCTGCAGTTTGCGGTGCCGCCTCGCATTTCCGGACCGTAGGAGGGGAGCCATGAAATCTCCCTTCCCTCAATAAGACCGGCATAAGCCGCCACTTTTCCGGCAAACAGCAGGCCCTGTCCGCCGAAGCCGGCGAGAACGAGATTCAGATCAGGCTTCATTTCGATGCTCCTCCTTCGGAAATATCCTTGTAGACCCCGAGCGGGTAATAGGGGAGCATGTTGCTGCGGAGCCAGTCCAGGGCCTCGTTCGGCTCAAGGCCCCAGTTTGTCGGGCAGGAGGACACTACCTCGATTATGGAGTAGCCGCGTCCGTTCAACTGATTTTCAAAGGCCTTCCTTATTGCCTTTTTGGCGATAAGCACGTTCTTTACGCTGTCGACCGTGACCCTCTGCGCAAGGGCGACTCCGTCCAGGGTGGAAAGCATCTCGCATACGCGTATCGGATAGCCCGCCGTCTTGACGTCCCTGCCGTAGGGGCTTGTCTGCGTGACCTGGTTGGGAAGGCTCGTGGGAGCCATCTGGCCGCCCGTCATGCCGTAAATGGCGTTGTTTACGAAAATCACGGTTATGTTCTCGCCTCTGGCCGCGGCGTGAACGGTTTCGCACATGCCGATTGCGGCCAAATCGCCGTCGCCCTGATATGCAAAAACTATGTTATCGGGGCAGGCCCTCTTAAGACCAGTCGCAACCGCGGGCGCGCGTCCGTGTGCGGCTTCGACCATGTCGCAATTAAAAAATTCGTAGCACATTACTGAGCATCCGACAGGCGCAACACCCACGGTGCGGCCTTCTATGCCAAGCTCGTCTATCGTTTCAGCGACAAGACGGTGTATTATCCCATGTGTGCAGCCCGGGCAATATGAAAACTGCCTTTCGGTAAGGGCATGGGGCCTTTTGAATACTACTGCCATTATTTCGCACCTCCGAGGATTGATTTTATTTCGCCGAGGACCTCGTCGGGAGTCGGGATTATGCCTCCGGTGCGTCCGCGGAAATATACGGGCTTTTTGCCGTTGACGGCGAGACGCACGTCCTCGACCATCTGGCCCATGCTCATTTCGACCGCGAGGAAGGCTTTGGCCTTGTCGGCCGCCCTGCTTATCACCTTTTCGGGATAGGGCCAGAGCGTGATGGGGCGGATAAGCCCTACCTTCAGCCCCTCGGCGCGCGCCGTGTTTACCGCGCTGCGGCAGATACGCGAAGATGCGCCGTAAGCTACAAGCACAAGCTCGGCGTCGTCCGTGAGATACTCCTCGGCGCGCTGCTCCGTTTCCTTGATTGCCGCATAGCGCTCAAAGCGCTTGTCGACCGTATATTCAAGAACATTGGGGTCCAGGAAGAGCGAGTTTGTGATATTGCGCGGGCGCTGATTCTTGTGCCCGTTTGTCGCCCAGGGCTTATCGACCGAAGCGCTTGCCGTTTTTTCGGGCAGAACGACGGGCTCCATCATCTGACCCAGCATGCCGTCCGTAAATATCATCGCGGGCATGCGGTATTTGTCGGCGAGGTCGAAGGCGAGCGATACAAAGTCCACGGCCTCCTGCACCGTTGAGGGCGCGAAAACAAGAATATGCAGATCGCCGTGCCCGGGGGCGCGGGTGGCCTGGAAGTAATCGGCCTGGGAGGGCTGGATGCCGCCAAGTCCGGGGCCTCCGCGCTGCACGTTTACTATAACCGCCGGCAGGTCGCAGCCCGCAAGATAGGATATGCCCTCTGACTTGAGGCTTATGCCGGGCGAGCTTGACGAGGTCATGGCGCGGGCGCCGGCCGAGGAGGCGCCGAGCACCATGTTTATCGCCGATATTTCAGATTCGGCCTGCAGGAAGGTGCCGCCGACTTTGGGCATCCTCTTAGCCATGTAAGCCGCAAGCTCGGTCTGAGGCGTGATCGGATATCCGAAAAAATGACGGCAGCCGGCGCATATCGCGGCCTCCGCGAGGGCTTCGTTGCCCTTCATCAGAACTTTTTCAGCCATAAGATTTATCCTTTCTACTATCTTTCTACAGTTATGGCCACGTCCGGACACATTATCGCACATGAACAGCAGCCCGTGCACTTTGATTCGTCCGTGAGCTCAGCGGGATGGTATCCCTTGTCGTTGATACGGTCGGAAAGCGCTATAATCCCTTTGGGGCAGGCCTTCACGCAAAGCTCGCAGCCCTTGCAATAAAATTCGTTTACCGTGATTTTTGCCATAATAACCTCCATTCGCTCCGTGTACAGGCATTGGAGCCCGCTTTGCGGCAAGCTCCTGTGCGCTGTGACCGGATGCCGCCTTAAGGCGAGCGGCGCGCCTTTTATGATAAGGGCGGTGCGGCTTACCGCACCGAAATTCCATGCATTTTCATGTGCCCCACGGCGTGCGGACTATTATATCGACGGGATACAAATTTTCGAGAGCAAGCTGAGGGGCTGTCTGTTTGGGAACCGCGGTAAATCTGAGCGGCAGCCCGAGAATTTTTGACGTTTCTTCCGCAAAAGACATCGAATCCATTATCGTTTGGGCGGTCGTAAACTCTTTCAGATGCGAATTGTTCACGATCCCGGTCGCGCTGAGCCTTGAAGCATTCTCGATTTCGCGCAGTATGGCCGCAGCCGACTCCGGCTCGGAAGCCATCGGACGGTAGCGGTTTATCACATAAAGCATGTCGTAATCGTAAGACCTTATTTTGGGCGCGTAGCGCCCGAGGGCGGTTGCGCCCACGTCGTCGCCGCCGGCATCGATTATGACGAAGCCGGAGTACCCGAAAACGCCGCTGATTTCGGCGCTCAGAGCCGGATTGTCAAGAGTCGTGTTCGCAAACGAGGGGGCTATTAGCCTTATGCCGCGCGCGTCTAAGAGTTTCCCGTACTCAGAGGAGCGAAAATAGGGGTTCACAACGTCCATATCGATGAGCGTAACCTTTTCGCCCCGCTCCGAAAGGCCTAGAGCAAGATTGAGGGACAGGTTGGTTTTCCCGCAGCCGTAATGCCCGCATATTATTGACAAGCGCTTTATATCCGGCATCTCATCACCCCGCTATAAGTCAATATACTAGCATAATACTGCGCCCAAATCAACCTTAACGGGGGTGTCCGGCTTTGAAAATATTAAGAATTAGCAGAAAAAAATACGGAAAAAGGCGTAAAAAGCCCGCGCGGCAGGGAGCCGCGCGGGCCGGAGAAAATATTATTCCACGTCTTCGCTGCTTTCGCGGTCAACGTCTATCCTGAGCTTTTCAACGCGCATGGACTCCGCTTCAAGAACGGTCACAGTAAGAGTCTGATATTTGAAGCTGTCGCCGGGAACGGGGAAACGGTCGAGCATTTCCACCGCCCAGCCGCCGACGGTGATGTACTCGCTGTCGAAATTGCGCGGCTCGAAGCCGACGACGTCAAACATGTCGTATATGTTCATGCTCCCGTCGACCTCGTAGCTGTTTCCGTATCTTGCGATTACATCGTGCTCAACGTCGTCGCTCTCGTCGAAAATGTCTCCGACGATTTCCTCCATTATGTCCTCAAGCGTAAGAATGCCCATGGTTCCGCCGAATTCGTCCACTACAATAGCCATATGAAGGCGCTTCTGCCTGAACTCACGCAGGATAGACGATATGGTGCGGGTCTTGTGCACGAAAACCGGCTCCGAGAGCATGGCCCTGATGTCCACGTCCCCGCCCGCTATGACGGCCTTGATAAGCCGTTTTGTGGACAGAATTCCGATGACATTGTCGATGCTGTCGTCGTAAACCGGTATTCTCGAATAGCTCAGCAGATCCTTATCGCCGAGAAGCACGGAAATGTCGTCGTTTATGTCAAAAGCGGCAACGTCGACACGCGGTATAAGTATTTCACGCGCGGTTACGTCGGAAAACTCGATCGCCGAGCGAATAAGCTCGCCCTCGCGCTCCGTAAATACGCCCTCGTCCTCGATGGTGTCCAGTATATCGACGAGCTCCTCGTCGGTTACGGTTGGCTCGGCGTTTTTGGGGGTCCAGAGCGGGGAGAGTTTTTCAACTATTGCGGACACCGCGGCGGTGAAGGGCAGGAAAACGGACATCGCAAGCTTCATTGGCCCGGAGCTTTTGTAAACAATGCTTACCGAGCTGCTCAGCCCGACGATTTTGGGGAGGATTTCTCCGAAGACCAGGAGAATCAATGTGGCCCCGATACCGGCCGCAAGGTCTGCGTTTCTGGGGAAGAGCCGGGCGGCAAGCATGGCGGCTGAGGATGAGAAAGCGATGTTCACGAGGGTGTTCCCGACAAGGACGGTGGCGAGAAACCTCGGAAAATTTTCGTTTATGAAGAGCGCAGTCTTCGCCTTTTTATTGCCGTTGTCGGCGGCGTTTTTGATGCGGAGCTTGTTGGCCGAAGCAAAGGCTATCTCGGAGCTTGAGAAAAAGGCGGACAAAGCAAGCAGAACAAAAAGCAGGAGATAAATATGCCACAGGGAGTCTAGCATGAAGGCGCCTCCTTCAGAGAATTTCCGGCGGCGGGAACCTCGTCCTCGTCGTAAATCTCGCCGAAAAGCACCTCGAGAATATCCTCCATCGTCACCATGCCGAGAGCCTTGCCGTCTTCTCCGGTCACTATCGCGATATGGGTCCTGCTGCGTCCGAGACCTTCGAAAAGCACATCCAGCTTCATGTCCGGCTTGATGAAATAAGGGTGAGTGATGGAGTTCTTCAAAACAAGCTGCCTGTTGTGGAGCGTGCCGTGCAGGAAGTCCTTGGAGTGGAGTATCCCGACTATGTTGTCCTTTCGTCCCGAATATACGGGGATCCTCGAATACTTTTCCTCGAGTATCTTCTTTTTTATGCTTTCACGGCTCTCGTTCAGATCTATGGAAACCATTTCGGAGACGGGTATCATGACGTCCTCCGCGCTGATGTCGGAGAACTCGATGGCGGACTTTATAAGCTCGCCCTCTTCGTGCTCGATTATCCCCTCCTCTTCTATGTGGTCTATCATCGTCTGGAATTCATCTTCGGTAAGGAGAGGCGATTCTTCTTTCTTGATGAAGTATTTCTTTATTATGTTGCCCAGCTTTGTGAAAAACCAGGTTAGGGGAGTAAGTACATAAAGAAGCATGAGGACGGGCATGGAAACGCGCATCGCAAACGCGTCGCTGTTTGTCCTTGCGATATTTTTCGGCAGAGTCTCGGCAAAAAAGAAAATGATGATGGTAAGGAAAACCGTGACTATCAAAGGCCCTACCGACCCCCAAAGCTGGACGGCAAGGCTTGTGGCCAGCACGGAAGCGAACACATGACAAAGGTTTGTCCCTATAAGGAGTGCCGTAAGAGCTTTGTCAAACTTCTCAAGTATGAGAACCGCACGCGCGGCCCGCGCTCCGCCCTCCTCCGCCTTCCTCTTAAGCCGGATCCTGTTCGCGTATGAAAACGCAGTTTCGGAGCCGGAGAAAAAACCGCTGAGAAATATAAGCATTAAAAGCAAAATACATCGGGGAATACTGCCCTCGGGCATAATTTTAATCTCATCTCCATCTGATAAAGTGATCAGCGTCATTAAAAAAATATTATAGTGGTTTTTTGTGCAAAACGCAATATTAAATGCGCATAGGGCTTAGAGCGAAAAATCTTCCTCGGAATAGGAAGCCGCTCTGAGCTTGATCGGCTCCGGAGGTCTGCGCTTGAAGGGATCGTAAGAAAATTTGGAACAGGAGGCGTCGGAGCTCACGACTCCCCTTTTTATGCACATGACGTTACCGTTCCCGATGTCGCTGCCGTGGTTGCAGTAAGAGCAGGATGGCTCAACATTTTTACGGAAAAGTTTGCTCGACATATGACTTCCTCGTTTTCTTCTTATGTATTACAGGCGTACAGCGCCCGCAGGCATAAAAGCACGCATATATTATATACCTTATCTACGCGCAGTTCTATATTTTTTTCTGCAAAAGATTATGGATGTAACAAAAAAGAACAAAAGGACGATCAGCGAAAAGACAGAGGAAATAAAAAGAGCCGTGTGGAAGTTCAGCGAGGCGATGCCCTCCACCTGCTCCGCCAGATAAGCGGCGACGGGCGCCTTCAGGGACAGAAAACGGGTGGCGGCGAAGATGAGAGCGGCCGAAATGCCGGCGTGAAGAAACTTTCCGAGGATATAGCTTTTTACCGAAAGCCCCGAGCCGCTTATGAAGGACAGCACCTGGCAGTGCACCGAAAGGCCGGCCCAGCCCAGCATGAAGGCGGCCATCGTAATAGCGCTTTTCAGCTCCCCGGCCACCTCGTTCAGGCTCCATACTCCCGAAGTCAGCTCTATTATGCCTGTGAGCAGACGCTCGCACCACAGCCTGTCGAGACCAAGCGGAGAAAGGAGGAATGCGAGGAATGAGGCTGCCTGCGGAATCGCTCCGCTTGCAAAAAGCAGCTTTATTATCACCGCGAAAAAGATGACGAACGCGCTTATGTTCAGCATCGAGCCGAAAGAGCCCGTCACGGACTGGGTGAACGCGGAGGAATAGTCGACCGCCGTTACGCGGATGCTTTTAGGCGCCTGCCTCCGGCCGCCGGAAGTTCCCCAGCTCCTGAATATTACGCCGACGAGCACCGATGAAACCACATGTGCGGAATAAAGCAGCAGCCCTATCATGCTGCTTGAGAAGATGCCGGCGCCTACGACGCCGAAAATAAAAGCGGGCCCGGAGTTGTTGCAGAAGCTCAAAAGGCGCTCCGCTTCGTCTTTGCTGATGCTTCCGCATTTGTAAAGCGATATGGCGGTCTTTGCCCCGACGGGATAGCCCCCTATGAAGCCGAGCGCGAAGGCGGCCGCGCAGACGCCGCTGATATTGAAAAGAGGTTTCATGACCGGCTCAAAAAAGCGGCCTATTTTGTCCGCAAAGCCAAGCTCCACTATGAGAGAGGAGGCCACGAAAAACGGAAAAAGAGAAGGAATTATCACATTGAAGCACAGATTGAGGCCGTCCCTCGCCGCGGCGGCGGAGGCTTTTGAATAGAATATCAGCGCGTAAACGGAAAGCGCGAGAACAAAAAAAACTATTGCGTCCGTCGTCTTTCTGCTTTTGATTATCCTGTACACAAAACCACCCCCGACTCTCTCTGAAATGCCATCGCGGAAATCCTTTAAATTTTATGCGCCAAAGCAATTTTTTTGCATGTCCGGCATAAAATCCACTGAAGGGGGCGATTTAATTGAAAAGCAGAAGGCCTCGGGATCTGGCTGAAATAGCCTCGGATCTTTTCGACCTGCCGGTCAGCGCGTCAAGCGACCTGCCTCGCGTGGAGATAAGCGGCGGAAGGCGGCTGCTAATCGAGCAGCATAAGGGGATAATAGAGTACGGCCCGAATGAGATTTACGTCAACTCGTCGAAGGGCGTGATAAAAGTGCGCGGGGAAGCGCTGGAGCTGCGCGCGATGACCGCAAATCAGCTTCTCGTGAGCGGCCTTCTTTTCGGCGTGGAGTTTGAATTTTGAGGAGGAGCCTATGAGCGTTCTTTTTAACTTTCTGCGCGGCAGCGCCAGAATCGAGATATACGGACAGTATCCGGAACAATTCATAAACGCTATGGCGAGGCGCTCGGTCCCTTTCTGGAAATTCAGAAAAGCGGAAAAGGGAAGGGCTTCGGTTTTCGTCCCCCTTTCCAGCGTCGGCGACGCTCAAAGGGCCGGCGAGGGCACGGGCTGCGAAATAAAAGTAGTCCGGAAAAGCGGATTTGCGCATTTCATATACGGCTTGCGGCACAGATGGGTCCTGCTCGCGGGATTATTCCTCTGTTTTGCCTTAGTGTCGCTGCTCTCGCTTTTCGTCTGGGAAATAGAGGTAACCGGCAACGAAAGGGTGCCGACGAGCGAGATACTTACGGCACTCGGAAATCACGGCGTGCGCATAGGCATGTTCAGCCTTGCAATCGACCAGCAGGATTTGAGGAGCAGGGTGCTCTACGAGCTGAAGGATCTTTCATGGATAACCGTGAACATCGTCGGCGCGAAGGCGGAGGTCATTGTTCGCGAGCGGGTCAAAAAGCCGGAAATGATCGACGTTTCAAAACCTTCGAACGTAGTGGCGTCAAAAAGCGGAGTGATAGTTAAAATGAACGTATTTCAGGGCCAGCCTTTGGCGGCGGTAGGGCAGACCGTTTCCAAAGGCGACGTGCTGGTCGGCTCGGAAATGCAAAGCCTGAATTCCGGACTCCGCAGGGTGCATGCGATGGGAGAAGTATTCGCGAGAACCTGGTATGAGTTCTCATGCGAGATGCCTCTGGAATATACGTCGAAAAGCTACACGGGAAAGAAAACGAAAAATACAACGGTATTTTTCCTGGGAAGGTTCGTAAATTTGTATTTTAATACTGGATTTTCTGACACATTTTGTGATAAAATAATAAAAACGAGCAAAGTCGAATTGCCGGGCGGTCTTTTGCTCCCCGTGACCCTCAGCTCCTCGGAATACAGGTGGTACGAGCCCGTGCAGGCCAGAATGGAGAAGGGCGAGGCCGAGAGTATCCTGAAGCGCCGGCTCGAGGAACGCCTCGACGAGATGATAGGAGACGGAAAAAAGGTTTCCGTACTCTTCGAATCGCGGGAGGATAACGGAATCGTTCAAGTGACGATAAGGGCCGAATGCCTTGAACAGATAGGGCAGATACAAGAGTTGAAATAAGGAAAGGACAATTTCGCGGATGATAGAAAAAACTCTCGGTGTGGACAGGATGGAGCATATAATAAACGTTTTCGGTTCTTTTGACGAAAACCTCAGGCTCATCGAGAACGAGCTGGGGGTCAGGGTTACGGACAGGGAGAACGAAATAAAAATAAGCGGCGAGCCCGAACAGGTCATTTACGCCGAACACGCCATAAACGGGCTTATGTCGCTTGCTGCAAAGGGCGAAAGGATAGACACCCAGAGCGTCAGCTATATACTGAAGCTGGTGCTCGACGGAAAGGAAGACAAGATATCCGAGCTTGCCAAGGACGTGATATGCGTAACCGCGAAGGGCAAGCCCATAAAGGCGAAGACGCTCGGACAGAAAAGGTATGTAGAGGCCATCGGAAAAAACATTATTACCATAGGCATAGGACCGGCGGGAACGGGAAAGACATACCTTGCGGTAGCGGCCGCGGTG
Source organism: Clostridiales bacterium (assembly GCA_029265975.1). Taxonomy (GTDB): domain Bacteria; phylum Bacillota; class Clostridia; order Oscillospirales; family Oscillospiraceae; genus DUPK01. Next base: position 22,285 of record JAJUGN010000019.1, on the reverse strand, counting down.
TCCGCCTTCCGTGAAAAGCAGGTCAACAGAATAATACTCACAAGACCCGCGGTCGAGGCCGGCGAAAAGCTCGGTTTTTTGCCGGGCGATCTCCAGAACAAGGTGGACCCTTATCTGCGCCCGCTTTACGACGCTCTTTTCGACATGCTGGGCCCGGAAACCTACGCAAAATACATGGAACGCGGCAACATAGAGGTCGCGCCCCTCGCCTATATGCGCGGAAGGACGCTGGACGATTCCTTCATCATTCTCGACGAGGCGCAGAACACCTCGAGGGAGCAGATGAAGATGTTCCTCACGCGGCTCGGGTTCGGCTCCAAAATGGTAATAACCGGCGATGTCACGCAGATAGATCTGCCGAAAGACAAGGTGAGCGGCCTGAGGGAGGCCGAGAGGCTTTTGAAGGGAATAGAGGATATTTCGATATGCCGCCTTACCGGCGAGGACGTGGTCCGGCACAGGCTGGTTCAGAAAATTATCGAAGCTTACGACAGCGAAAGAGAAAAAAAGGTTCAGAACCTTTCAAAATACAGGAGAGAAGCGAAATGACTACCCAGCCCAAGCACAGGATATATGTCACAAGAAAGCAGAGAAGCAGGGACAACGAAAACATAACGCCGCTCATAAGGCGCTGCATAAAAGCCACGCTTGAGACGGAGGGCGTATCCCTGCCCTGCGAGGTGAACGTACTTATCACTAACGACAGCGGCATAAGGGCCATAAACAGGGAATCGAGAAACATAGACAAGCCCACGGATGTGCTGTCATTTCCCATGTTCGAGTTCAGACCCGGCAAATTCGCCGCCGACGAGACTTTTCTGGACCCTGAAACCGGCAGGATCTTCCTGGGAGACGTCGCTATTTCTCTTGAGAGGGCCGCGGCTCAGGCGGAGGAATACGGGCACGGGAAGGAAAGGGAGATAGGTTACCTTGTGATCCATTCGACGCTGCACCTCCTGGGCTACGACCATACGGACGAGGGCCCCATGAAGAAGCAGATGAGGAGCCGGGAAAGGGAAATAATAAAAAAAATAGGTATAAGTGAAAATGAATGAGAAAATAAGCAGATCCGCGATGATCGCAATAGTCGGCAGGCCGAATGTAGGCAAATCGACGCTCACAAACGCAATAGTCGGGGAAAAGGTGTCCATCGTTACGAACAAGCCCCAGACCACAAGAAACCGTATTTGCGCCATCCTGAACAGGGACGGCGCTCAGCTGGTTTTTATGGACACTCCGGGCTTCCATACCCCGCGCTCAAAGCTGGGCGATTACATGGTCAAGGTCGTCAGGGAAAGCATGCTGGGCGTGGACGCGGTTATGCTTCTGGTGGAGCCCATCGCAAATGTGGGGAAGCAGGAGCAGGCTCTGATAGAGCGCATAAAAGAGGAGCGGGTTTCCGCTGTTCTGGTCATCAACAAAATAGATACTGTACCTAAGGAAGAGCTTCTGGCGGTGATAAAGGCATACAGCGAGGCCTTCGAGTTTGATGAAATCGTTCCGATATCTGCCAAAAAAGGCGACGGAGTCGCGCGCCTGCTGGATGTGCTTTTCAAGTACGCCGTCGAGGGGCCTCGGATGTTCCCCGAGGACATGGTTACGGATCAGCCGGAAAAGCAGATCTGCGCCGAGATAATACGCGAAAAGCTGCTTCTCTGCCTCGATAAGGAGGTGCCGCACGGCACAGCGGTAGAAATCACAAAATTCTCCGAGCGCGAAAGCGAAATAATCGATCTGGACGTTACAATTTATTGCGAAAAACCGGCTCATAAGGGCATCATAATCGGCAAAAACGGCGAGATGCTGAAAAGGATCGGCGAGCTTGCGCGGCGCGATATAGAGGCGTTTATGGGCACGAAGGTTTTTCTGCAGACATGGGTCAAGGTAAAGGAAAACTGGCGCGACAGCAACGCGCAAATCAGGAATTTCGGTTACGAGGACTGAAGGGTACGCGCAAGGCTCAAATTAACTTGAATAGTATTCGTGAAAAAAGGCAAGCTAATTTCAGCGGAGGTAAGCGATATGAACGTTACTGCCATTTGGAACTTGTTTGCCATGACTGGCGACCCTCGCTTTTATTTGATTTACAGATTGCTGACCAAGCAAGGGTTTAAGGCGGCCTGAGCCGCCTTAAATGTTGGAGCTTACATATGTTCAAGACTACAAACGGCCTGGTCCTGCGTGAAACAAATTATAAGGAAGCAGACAAGATACTCACCGTCCTCACAGAAACGGAGGGCAAGATCACCGTGTCCGCCAAGGGGGCGAGGCGCAGGGGCAGCAGGATCGGAGCCTCCTCGCAGCTGCTCGCCTTCTCGGAGATGACGCTTTTCAACTACAAGGGACGCTGGTCCCTCAATGAGGCGGGCACAAAGGAGCTTTTTGCGGGCGTAAGGAGCGATATTACGCTTTTGGCGCTCGGCTCTTATTTTGCCGAGCTGCTCGAGGCCGTAACCGAGCAGGATGTGCCCGATCCGCAGATTCTCAGCCTCGGCCTTAACGGACTATATGCGCTGGGGACGGGACTGCGCCCGAAAGAGATAGTAAAGGCGGCCTTCGAAGTGAGGCTTATGTGCCTTGCGGGCTTCGAGCCGCTTCTGGACTGCTGCGCCGGCTGCGGCAAGGACGATCTTAAAGATCTTAGGCTTGACCTGCAAGGCGGGGTGATATACTGCAAATCCTGCGCGGGGGCTTCGGGAGCGTCCGCGGAGCTGTGCCGGGATTCGCTGGAGGCCATGCGGTTCATAGCGGGGGCCGATCCGAAAAAACTGTTTTCCTTCGCCCTCGGAGCGGAGGCGCTGAGGCGGCTCGGAAAGGCCGCGGAGGCCTACGTTCTTGCGCACATGGAGCGCGGCTTTGCCACGCTGGATTTCTACAAAAGCCTTATTGTATCAGGAGAAAGCTAATGGACTATTTTGAAAAATCCCTCAGGGTTCTGGAGCTTCCCGAGGTGATTGAAATGCTTAGGGCCGAGACCGTGAGCGAACCTGCGGGAGAGCTTGCGGATAAAGTGCGCCCTTCCTCGAATATATATGAAATAAGACAATGGCAGAAGGAGGTATCCGACGCCAAGGCGCTGATAGCCATAAACGGCAACCCTCCGTTTTACTGTATAAAAGACGTGTCCGGTTCGCTCGCAAGGGCCGATATCGGCGGCATGCTTAACACCCGGGAGCTGCTTGACATAGCTTATGTGCTGCGATCGGCGCGCAACGTAAAGGCGTATTCCCCGGCGGAAGGCACTTCTCTGCACGGATTGTTTTCATCGCTACGGGCAAACAAGTATCTGGAGGAGACGATAACAAACTCGATTTCGGGCGAGGACGAGATCGCGGACTCGGCAAGCTCGGAGCTTGCGGCCATACGCAGGCATATGCGCGCCGCGGGAGCCAGGGTCAGGGAGATACTTCAGAAGATAATCTCGTCCCCGAGCTATTCGAAGGCGCTGCAGGAGCCGATAATCACGATGCGCTCGGAGCGTTACGTGATTCCCGTGAAGGCCGAATATAAAAACAGCATACCCGGCCTCGTGCACGATATTTCGGCGAGCGGAGCCACGGTTTTCATAGAGCCGATGCAGGTCGTTCAGGTGAATAACGAGATAAGGGAGCTCGAGGCGAAGGAGCAGAAGGAGATCGAGCGCATCCTAATGCGGCTGTCCGCGGAGGCCGCCGAACACAAGGACGATATTCTGTCCGATTTTTCGCTGCTCGCGGAGCTTGATTTTATTTTTGCGAAAGCGAGGCTCTCGTACAGCCTGAACTGTTCGGAGCCGGAGCTTGCCGAGAACGGGGCTCTTGTTCTCAAAAGAGCGAGACATCCCCTCCTGCCGAAGAAGAACGCCGTTCCGATAGATATTTCCATAGGTTCGGATTACGACACGCTTGTGATAACGGGCCCTAATACCGGCGGAAAAACGGTGAGCCTCAAGACGCTCGGCATACTCAGCATAATGGCGCAGTGCGGTCTGCACATACCTGCGGGAGACGGCAGCCGCCTTCCGGTTTTCGAAAAGGTGATGGCGGATATAGGTGACGAGCAGAGCATAGAGCAGTCGCTTTCCACATTCTCGTCGCATATGACAAACATAGTCCAGATACTGAAGGAGGCGGGAGAAAATTCGCTGCTGCTGTTCGACGAGCTCGGCGCCGGCACGGACCCGGTAGAGGGCGCGGCGCTTGCGATAGCGATTATCGAGTATGCAAGGAGGCGCGGAGCCAAGGTCGCGGCGACTACGCATTACGCCGAGCTGAAAATATACGCCACCTCTACGCCGGGGGTTATGAACGCGTCCTGCGAATTTGACGTAGAGACCCTGAAGCCGACATACAGGCTGATAACGGGCATACCCGGAAAATCAAACGCTTTCGCGATTTCGGAAAGGCTCGGAATACCGAAGGAAATCATCGCGGACGCCGAGAGCCGCATCGACAAGGGAAGCGCGGACTTTGAACAGGTGCTCACACAGCTTGAAGCGCGCCGGCAGCAGATGGAGAAGGATCAGCTTGAAACGAGAAAGCTCCTGCTTGAGGCCGAAGAGAATAAGAAAAAGGCGGAAGAGTACAGGAAGGTAACGGAGCTTGAGAAGGAGCGGGCCGCGAAAATCGCAAGGCGGGAGGCCGACAGGATACTGGAGGAGGCAAGGCGCGCCGCTGACGAGGCGCTAGCGGAGCTATCGGGCATCAGAAAGAAAGCCGAGTCCGAAAACTGGCAGGAAATAAACAGCGCTGGAGCGGAGATAAGGCGCAGACTGAACGAGGCCCTTGAAAAAACCGTCGAAAGGGAGAAAGCCGCCGCGCCGGCAAAAAGCAGAAGACCGATTAAAGCCGGCGATATAGTGGAGCTCACAGGTCTCGGCTCAAGGGCTGAGGTCATATCCGTATCGCAGGACGGCACGCTCAAGCTCCAGGCTGGAATAATGAAAATAAGCGCCAGGGAGGACGAGGTCAGCCTTGTAGAAGGCCAGTCCGTGTCGGGTGTAAAGCGCGTGATCCCGAAATCCGAAAAGCAGCTCCGGACCGAAAGCCAGAAGCCGGAAATCGATTTGAGGGGAATGACGAGCGAGGAAGCCGTCGCCGCGGTGGAGCTGTTCATAGATTCAGCGTCAATGTCAAACCTTGAGACGGTAAGGATTATCCACGGAAAAGGAACCGGAGCGCTGCGCTCCGCAATACAGTCTAGCCTCAGAAAAAACAAACTGGTGAAGTCGTTCAGGCTCGGAGTATACGGAGAAGGCGAGGACGGCGTTACCGTGGTCAGCCTGAAGTGAGAAACGCCGCAAAATCATAAAATTAGCTAATGAATCTATGCGGTTGATTATAAATATTGGTAATTAGAATGAAATGGCAAAAATCATTTGACTTTAATTCTTCATTTTGTTAAAATGTATACGCTTATGATTTCTTATGAATACGGCGGATAAAAGGAGTGGCTTCCATGTATATGAGGGATACTGTTGTCAATAATCAGGTAGGGCTGCATGCAAGACCCGCGACCTTTTTTATCCAGAAGGCTAACGAGTACAAAAGCAGCATTTGGATTGAGAAGGAAGAGCGCAGAGTCAACGCTAAAAGTCTTCTCGGAGTTTTGTCTTTGGGTATTGTCAAGGGCAGCACAATAGGAATTATTGCCGACGGACCCGACGAGAAGGAAGCGGTTGACAGTCTGGTCGATCTTATCTCATCGAATTTTTCCGAATAATCTTCGATATTAGCAGAAGCAGGCGCTTGGGCGCCTGCTTTTTTGTTTGGAACGGAGCGGAGCCGCTCCGCGGGTTTCCGCAAGATACTAAACAAACGCTTAATTTTTGTTAATGAATAAAATTGTGCCTTTCCGGTCAAAAAATGCTTCCTCGGACTTAAAATGATTAAACATATCGGGCGGATGCAAATTCCGTAAAGGTAAATGTTCCAGCAACTTGGCCTTTTCGCGGCGTTTTATTTTTTTTTATAAAGCCATATTAGTAAGGCGATCGACGAAAAGGAGTGATGATTGATTTGAAATTTAGGATTTTCCCTCCGGACAGGAGGGAAAACAAAAAGCGAGCAGCAGAAAAAACAATATTATCAGCTTCAAAAAATATATTATTAGCGTCAGCTATTGTTTTATTCATATCGGCTCCGCCCGCCGAGGCCTCCGCAGCCAGATCGATGCCGACGGAGCTTATCCCTTCGGGCAAAATAGTCGGGATTTCCGTGAAGAGCGACGGCGTGGTCGTTGTTTCCCTGGGGGAAGTGGAGACGGCGTCCGGAAAAGCCGCTCCGGCGGCGGACGCGGGAATCCTGTCGGGAGATATAATCAAGAGCATCGGAAGGGAAAAAATAGTTTCGATCGATGACATCAAAAGCTCGATAAGGGCTGCCGACGGCAAGGAGATAGCGGTAAGAGTCGAAAGAAGCGGAAGAAGCCTCCAGCTCTCGGTCACTCCGGCTCTTAACCTGAACGGCTCCTATGAGCTCGGCGTGTGGCTGAGAGACGGCCTCGCAGGAATGGGCACGGTGACCTTTGTGGACCCCAAAAGCGGCATCCTGGGCGTTCTGGGGCACCCGATTAACGATGCCGACGCAAGGGTCATGCTGCCTCTGAAGAGCGGAATGCTCCTTGGCGCAAGCGTGGGTTCGATAGTAAAGGGGCGTTCCGGCACGCCGGGGCAGCTTCAGGGAAATCTGGATTTTGAAAAGAAGCTGGCCACTATTTATTCCAATACGGATTGCGGAATATTCGGAGTAACGGAAAACGAGGAGCTTATCCGGGGACAAGCCATTCCCGTGGGGCTGAAAAAGGATATAAGGGTGGGCGAAGCCTCGATAGTTTCTGATATCAGCGGAGAGCCTGAGCGATACAGGATAGAAATATTGAGAGTTTATTCCGGAAGCGAAGAAAGAAATATGCTTATAGCGGTAACGGACGAAAGACTTATTTCCCGAACGGGCGGAATCGTGCAGGGCATGAGCGGAAGCCCGATTATTCAGGACGGGAAGCTTATAGGGGCGGTCACGCACGTCCTGGTGAACGAGCCTGTTAAGGGATACGGGATTTCAGTTGAAAAAATGCTTGAAAAGGCGTTTTATACGGAACGGCAAATGGCGGCATAAAATGCGCGGCGGCGGTTTTTTTTGACCGCCGTCGCAAATTATTAAAAATTATTTCTATTATTTTCCAAAATGATATTGCAAAGTTTGTTTTGATATGGTAATTTATAGTCAATGCAGCTCGGGTGATGCTAAAACGGTCGTGTGGGGAAAAGGTATAGCCGGACTAGAAATACAGGTTTTACCACCGTGAGTGTAAATCTTGGGCGATCGGAAAACGCCAATAATAACGGAGGAAATGTGATGAGCACAAAAACCAAAATTCTCGTTGCCGATTCCGGAGAAGATTTCTACAAACTCTTACAGGACCGGATAAAATTCGAAGACGACTTCAAATTGCTGGGAAGGGCGGCGAACGGCGAGGAAGCTCTGCAAATGTCGCAGGAGCTGGGCGCCGACGTTCTGCTCATGGACGTCATTCTCCCAAAGCTTGACGGGCTGTGCGTGATGGAGCGGCTCAACAAGCTTCAGCGGCGCCCGTTCGTGATAATAACTTCGAATTTTTCAAACGAACATGTAGTTTCAGAGGCCGCGGCTTTGGGCGCAAGCTTTTATCTTGCGAAGCCCTGCGACATCGATGTCCTTTTCAGCCGCATAAGGCAAATCGTAAGCAAATCAAGGCCTCAGTTTGAAATGAAAAGCGCGCCGCGCGTCCAGCGAGAGCAGAGCCTTGAAAGCCTTGTGACAGACGTCATACATGAAATCGGTGTGCCCGCGCACATCAAGGGTTACCAGTATCTGCGCGAAGCGATCATCCTTTCTGTCAACAACATGGAAATGATTAACGCCGTGACAAAAGTGCTTTATCCCGAGGTTGCCAAGACGTTTGAAACGACTCCGTCCAGAGTCGAGCGCGCAATTCGGCACGCGATCGAGGTGGCATGGGACAGGGGAGACATAGAGATACTTCAGAAATTCTTCGGCTACACCGTGTCCAATATCAAGGGGAAGCCAACGAACAGCGAATTCATCGCAATGATTGCAGACAGGCTCCAGCTTCAGAGGAAAAACAAGGACAGCAAGTGATGCTGGGGCGGTTCCGGAGCCGGCCGACACCGGCGTCAGCGCAGATTGTTTTTGCTATTTGACTAAAAAAGCTTCGTAAAATTTGCTAAAAATAAAAGCCGCTCAAGCGGCTTTTTTTGTTGCAATTTTTAGGAATTTGTATTATATTTAAATTAATAAAAATATATTTGGAAGCGAGGGGCGCAATAATGCTGAGCGATTTAAGAACTTCGGTTGATTTCCAGAAGAAGATTATCAAGGGTATTTCCGGATATGTCACGGAAAGAGGCTTTTGCACGGGAAATCTGCCGTTTATTCCCGAGCTGTACCTCCAAAACGCAAAGTTCATACCGAGGGCGACTGATGAAGTCGACAAGGTGGGAATGATGGGAAACGAGCTTTACAGGCACCTTTACGTCTCCTTTTTCGGCGGAATCGCGGCGACATATTTCTGGAACTACGCCAGAAATTCTCTTAAAACCAGGGGGCTCTACGAAATGTGCGTCGAGCTCTGCCCCCTTAAGGACCTGGACCAGCTCTCGTACGGGCTGATGGGGATGACGGTCGCCGAGGGAGAGTATGAAATTAAGGAGCTGTTCTACGAGATATATTCGTACGCCGCATGGGAATACGACGAGGCGAGGGAAGCTTACGGCGAGGACCTGATGGCTAAGTTTGAAAAGGATCTTGTCAGGATATTCTTCCATTTCGGGATGTGCATATCGCTGAACAAGCTGGAAATCCAGATGAAATCCGAATAAGTGCAAACTGAATAATAACGCGGAGGGCCTATGCCCTCCGCGCAGCTTGTCAAAGAACTTGTTTACAGCAAAAAAGCTTCGCAGAATTTCCGCCGCGAATGGCGGAAAAAGTCAAATCTGTCATTTCCGGCGGCGTGCACGTCGGAAATGACACCTCTCATGACGGGCGCGGCAGAGCGTCCGTCATGCAATCCCCTTGTCAAAAAAGCACAAAGGGCTTTTTTGACAGTCTGACGCGGAGGGCATATGCCCTCCGCGGCCTTTTAGTTAAAAATGCCTTCGGCGGCCCCTTCCGCTGTATCCGCGGGTGCGGTACCGTGCGCGGTTGCGAAGCCTGCGCCTGTTTATGATCACAAAAATCGCAATGACGACGAGCGCGAGTATTAAAAGTATGGAGAGCACAAGCAGAACGGGATTCTTAACTATTTTATACACTGCATACTGAAAGCCGGAGACCTCGACCGACGTGCTTGAAATCAGCTTGGAGGTTCCTACAACGCTGCCCTTGTAGGATACGGATATTTCCCCGACCACCTGCCCCGCGCTTACCGGGGCCGTGAGCGGCGTTTTGTCGCGTTCGCTGTATATGACGACGTTCCGCGTGAACTCCGAGTCCTGGGCGTCCGAAGGAACGACCGCCGAGATGTTAGACTGAGGCTTCGCTATTATCGAGTTCACTCCCTTGCCCAGCTTTACCGGTATCTCCTTTATAAGGTTTGAGGTGCTTACGAGATCCCTCATTTTGTAGCTGCTGAAAGCCCACTCGTAAAGCCTTTTGGATTCCGTAAACGCTGTGTTTATATCCGTTCCGTCTTCCAGCTTCTTTTCGGGGGCGCCCATTACGATGGCGATAAGGTTCACGCCGTTTTTCGAAGCCGAGGATACCAAGCAGTAGCCCGCCTCGTCGGTCGTGCCGGTCTTTATTCCCTTTGCGTACTGATAGTAATATGTCGTTTTGTACGGCGAGATCAAATAATTGGTCGTAACAAGATGCCTTATCGGCGACTTGTTTGTGGCGGGGATATCGATAGAAACGGTATTGCAGATATCCCGGAAAAGCTGGTGCTTCTCAGCCTCCTTTACAAGCTTGTAAAGATCGGACGCCGTCGTATAGTGATTGGGGTCGTGAAGACCGTGGGCATTGGCGTAGTGGGTTCCGGTGCAGCCGAGTTCTTTGGCCCTTGCGTTCATCCTGGCTATAAAATCGCTGATGTTTCCGCCGGCTATATATTCGCCTATTATATTGCTGGATTCGTTGGCCGAGGCGACAAGATTGCAGTATAAAAGATTTCTGAGGGACATTTTTTCCCCGGGAACTATGTTCTGCGTGCTTCCGTCGAGCGTAAGCCCCTCATGAGAGGTATAGGAAGCGGTCACCATGTCGTCGAGGCCGGCCTTTCCGCTTTCTATCGCCTCTATGGCAAGCAGGGCGGTCATTATTTTCGTCGTGCTGGCCGGATATATCCTGCCGTCGGGGTTTAAGGAGTACAACGGCGCCCCGTTATCTGCGTTGAGCAGGAGCACGGCTTTCGCCTGGATTTCGGGGTTCGGATTAGACAGCGCCTGTGCCGGAGCAAGAGGCGCGAGCATAAGCATAAGTATCAGTGCAAGGGATGTAAAAATTTTTAATATTCTCATGTTATTCTCCCGCAAAATATGTTATAATGGTCAAAAATATAGATTTATATGACCGGGCAAAATACAAAGATTACTGCTTATTATATATCAAACAGGGCGCTAAAAGCAACAACCAATCCGTTGGGGGCGGAAAATTGTGTGCAAAAATACTGCGAAGAAGGCGCATATCACCCTGCTTAAAACCGAGTTTTTTTTCATAATCGGCGCTTTAGTCATGATCGCCTTCGTGTTTGGCGTCTTCAGCCAAAGACTGGGAGGAGGTCCGGAGCTGAAACGCGAAAAAATCGCCGCCACGGCCGGCGTTAATTATCTGCTGACCCCATCAGGCGCGCCCGCGCCTTCAGCAAAAAAAGTGAACATCAACACGGCGGGCGCCGAAGAGCTGAAGGCCCTCCCAGGAATAGGCCCGGCAATCGCCGAACGCATAATTTCCTACAGGGAAGCCGCGGGCGGGTTCAAAAGCATAGAGGAAATAAAAAAGGTAAACGGCATAGGAGAAAAGACTTTTGAAGTGATCAAACAACAAATAACGGCAGACTGACAGGACAGGTGAAAGTTTATGAAAATTCTTGTTGTTGACGACGAAAAACTGCTTGTAAAGGGCATTAAATTCAATCTCGAGTCAGAGGGATACAAGGTCGAAGTGGGATACGACGGGGAAGAAGCGGTCGAAATAGCAAAAAACGGCAATTTCGACCTGATCATCCTCGATCTTATGATGCCGAAGCTCGACGGGCTCGAGGCTTGCATGCGCATACGTCAGTTCTCGACCGTTCCGATAATCATGCTTACAGCAAAGGCCGAGGATACGGACAAAGTGCTCGGATTCGAATACGGAGCCGACGACTATATCACGAAGCCGTTCAACATACTCGAGCTTAAAGCGAGGATACGCGCCCTTATCCGCCGCTCGCAGATCCAGAGCCAGAGCAAGGAGTCCGGTGTAATCAAAAGCGGACATATAACCATAGACACGGAGAAGCGCTGCGCCGAAAAGGACGGCGAGCCCGTTGAGCTCACCGCGAAGGAGTTTGATCTTATAGAGCTGCTGATGAGGAATCCCGGACGCGTATACAGCAGGGAGAATCTTCTGAATATTATCTGGGGCTACGGCTACCAGGGCGATATCAGGACCGTGGACGTGCATGTAAGGAGACTGAGGGAAAAGCTTGAGCACTCCCCGGCCGAACCGGACAAGATCCTGACCAAATGGGGAGTGGGTTACTATTTCAAAGACTAATATCAAGATATTTGATATTAAAAACAGCGTCCAGTTCAAATTCGCCGCGGGCTATGTCGTCCTTATCGTATTGCTGCTCATCATTATGAACACCTATCCGGTCAGCATGTCGAGGAACCTCGCTTTCACCTCGAAGAAGAATTCTATGCAGAACCAGGCCTCCATCATCGCCTCCTCGCTTTCGGAGCTCGGTACGCTGTCTGCAAACGACGTGCCCAAGATAATGAGCATGATACAGGACGTGAACCTGACTCGCATAATAATCACCGATTCCGAGGCGAGGATCCTGTACGATACCGCGGGAACGGAGGCCAGCATAGGCAAGTACGCGGTTTTCGCCGAGATCGCCCGCGCCCTTGACAACAAGGACGTGTTTTACTCGGAGTTCAAAAACCGCGCCTTTATGAGCCGCCAGGCCATGCCCATCAGGTACAGGGGAACTACGATAGGCGCCGTGTACCTTTACGATTTTGACACGGATCAGGCATCGCTCATAGAAAACATCCAGAGCAACATGATGAAGGTTTCTTATGTCATCTGCGCCTTCTCGCTTATTCTGGCCATAGTCTTCTCGTGGGTCCTCACAAAGCGCATAAACCATCTCCTGAGCGCGATAAAGACCGTCCGCGAGGGGAATTACGATCACGTTATAGACGTTAAGGGCAAGGACGAGCTGGCGCAGCTCGGCAATGAGCTTAATATCATGGCCGAGCGCCTTAAAACCACCGACGAGATGCGGCGCAGATTCGTTTCCGACGCTTCGCATGAGCTTAAAACCCCGCTTGCCGCAATAAAGCTTTTAAGCGACAGCATAGTGCAAAACGAAATGGACACGGGAACCATAAGGGATTTCGTAAACGATATAGGCAGGGAAGCGGACCGGCTTGTAAAAATTACCGAGGATCTTCTCAGCATAAGCAAGCTTGAGGGAGGCAAAAAAACTGAGCCTTACAGGATAGACATGAAAGAAGTCGTGGTGAAGTCCCTGCAGATGCTCAATCTGCTTGCCGAAAACAGCGGGATTACCATTCACCATGAACTTGACGAGGGCTGCTTCGTGCTCGCCACCGAGGACGATCTGCATCAGATTGTGTTTAACCTCGTTGAAAACGCAATAAAATACAACGAGCGGGGCGGAAGCGTCAGGGTGCGTCTTGCCAAGACCGACGAATATGTCCTGCTCATAACCGAGGATACAGGCGTGGGCATACCGGAAGACGACCTCCCGTTTATCTTCGACCGTTTTTACAGGGTGGACAAGGCGCGGTCCAGAGAGGCGGGCGGAAGCGGACTCGGCCTTTCGATAGTCAGGGACGCAGTCCTTCGGTACGGAGGAACGGTCGAGGCAAGTTCAAGGGAAGAGGGAGGAAGCAGGTTTATCGTCAGATTTCCCCTTCTTAAGAAGGGAGCGGATGAAAAATGAAGAGACTGGCGGCCTTCGCCATCCTTGCGGCTTTGATTATTTCACTGGCAGGCTGTGCGGCCGAAAGCAGGGACTTTTCATCAATAACCGTCTATTATCCCTATGAAAGCAGCGTTCAGAACAGGAGCCGTTCCATAGGCTACGAAACAAGGACCGTTCTAAACGCCGACAGCCTGAAGGCCGCCGTAGAGGCATTGTCGGCGAACCCATCGAATTCCAGCATGAGGGCGGTCTTTCCGGAAGAGGTGAAAATCCTCTCCTTCAACGCCGAGAAAAGCACGGTAAACCTTGTCATGTCGGACACTTACGCGGAAATGCCGCTGGGCGCCAAGGCCGTGGCCAGGTCCTGCGTCGCAATGACGCTTTGCGGAATCGCGGGGATCGAAAGCGTTTCCATATTTGTAGGGGACATTCCCGACATAAAGAACCTCAGGGCCCAGGACATCCTGACTGAAAACACAAAGCTGAACCCTTACGAGGCAAGGATCAAGCTGTATTTTTCAAAGGGAACGAAACTCGCCTCCGAATACCGCGAAATCACCCTGGCAAAAGAGCACCCGGCGGCTCACTATGTCATGCAGGAGCTGCTCAGGGGCCCGCAGGGCGGCGAGCTTTCCGCCGCCATACCCTCGGGCACGTCGCTTCTGTCGCTGACTGTCAGCGGCGGGATATGCACCGTCAATCTGTCTCCGGAATTTCTGAACAACAAATCAAATTCCGAGCAGGCCGGCGAGCTTGCGGTATACTCTATAGTCAATACGCTTACGGCTATCTCGGGCATCGCGAAGGTGCAGATACTCGTAAACGGGGAAAAGCTCGTTTCCTATCTTAACGTAAATATATACTACCCCCTTTCCGCAAGAGACGACCTGATTTTAAAATAACAGCGACAGGAAGTGCCTACAATGAGCGAAATAAACACAAAATGCGTGCAGGCCGGATATTCTCCGAAATCGGGAGAGCCGAGAATTATCCCTATTATACAGAGCACGACTTACAAATACGAAACCTGCGAGGATATGGGCAGGCTGTTTGACCTTGAAGCGGGGGGATACTTCTATTCCCGCGTTGCAAATCCGACCAACGATTTCGTGGCCGCCAAAATCGCCGCTCTCGAGGGCGGCTTCGCGGCGATGCTGACCGCCTCCGGGCAGGCCGCCACTTTCTATTCGGTCTTCAATATCTGTTCGGCGGGCGACCATGTCGTGGCCTCGACGGCGATATACGGAGGCACCTACAACCTTTTCGCCGTCACCATGAGGCGCATGGGCATAGACTTCAGCTTCGTCGACCCGGACTGCTCGGACGAGGAGCTGAACGCGGCGTTTAAACCTAATACCAGAGCGATTTTCGGGGAAACCATAGCGAATCCGGCCCTTAGGGTTCTGGATATAGAGCGCTTTGCCGACGCCGCGCACAGGCACGGCGTGCCGCTGATAGTTGACAACACCTTCGCGACTCCCGTGAACTGCCGTCCCTTTGAATGGGGCGCGGATATCGTCATCCACTCCACAACAAAGTACATGGACGGGCACGCGGCGACACTGGGCGGAGCTATCGTCGACAGCGGGAACTTTGACTGGGGGAAATATCCCGACAAGTACCCCGGACTGACCGCCCCGGACGAAAGCTACCACGGGGTGGTATACACCGAGCGCTTCGGAAAGGGCGCTTATATCACCAAGGCGACCGTGCAGCTCATGCGCGACCTCGGCTCGGTGCAGTCTCCGCATAACGCTTTTCTCCTGAATCTCGGGCTTGAGTCGCTTCACGTCCGCGTTCCGAGGCATTGCGAGAACGCTCAGGCTGCGGCGGAGTTTCTGGAGCAAAACGACAGGGTCTCCTGGGTCAACTACTGCGGCCTGAAAAGCAGCAAATACTATGAGCGCGCGAAAAAGTACCTGCCGAACGGCTCTTGCGGGGTGGTTTCCTTCGGAATAAAGGGCGGGCGGGAGGCTGCGGAAAAATTTATGAAAAACCTGAAGCTTGCCTCAATCGTGACGCACGTCGCCGACGCGCGCACCTGCGTTCTGCATCCCGCGAGCACCACTCACAGGCAGATGAACGAGGATGAGCTGAAAGCGGCGGGCGTTTCCTCCGACCTTATCCGTCTTTCGGTAGGAATAGAGGACAAAAAAGACATAATAATGGATCTGGAGCAGGCGCTCGCCGCCCTGTGATCCGGGAGGACCGCTTGCAGAATTATTTCTACATCAAGATGAGCGACGAGGAAACGGGGAAAATCAGCAGCCTCGGGCTCGCTCACATAGGCGACGCCGTATATGAGCTTATGGTCCGGGTGCGGCTCTGCGAGCGCGGGAGATTCACCTCCGCGGGGCTTCACAGCGCGGCCGTCGAGTACGTTAACGCCCCGAAACAGGCCGAGCTGGCGAAAAAGATACTGCCTTTTTTAACCGAGGAGGAGAAGGACGTTTACAGGCGCGGCCGGAACGCAAAGGTCGGCTCGGTGCCCAGAAACGCCAGCGTCTCGGAGTACCACGCCGCAACCGGGCTCGAGGCCCTTATGGGATACCTTTACCTGCGGGGCAGGCTCGACAGGCTGAACGAACTTTTTGAAATTATGATGGAGGGCTGAAAATGCCTCTTGACGCGCTTTGCCTTATGCCGGTAGCCGATGAGATAAGGAAATCGGCGGAAGGCGCGAAAATCGATAAAATCCAGCAGCCAGGGAAAAATGAAATCGTATTTACTCTGCGGGGCACTGGAGCGTCCCGCAGACTTCTTGTATCGGCTTCCACAGGAAGGGCGAGAGTCCATTTCACGGAAATGCAGTTTGAAAATCCGCAGCAGCCGCCGATGTTCTGCATGCTTCTCAGAAAACATCTTCTGGGAGCCCGCATAGCGGCGGTAACCCAGCCTTCCATGGAGAGGGTCCTCAATTTTGAGCTCGACGTGTATGATGAAATGGGGGTTCCGGGGAAAAGCCTCCTGATAATCGAGCTTATCGGAGCATCTCCGAATCTTATACTTGTGGCCGGCGACGGGCGCATTGTCGACTGCCTGCGGCGCTCGGAGGGCGACATGGGAGAAAAACGCGGCCTTATGCCGGGCCTTTTTTACCGTCCGCCGCTGCCCTCCGACAAAAAGGATCCGCTCCTTGTCTCAAAAGACGATATAATACGAATCTGGAACGCGGCCTTCGAAGAAAAAACGGTCGATAATTGGCTGCTGGATACATTTTTCGGCATTTCACCTCTGATTTGCAGGGAGCTTTCCCAGAGATTTTTCGGCGACACATCCGTTTTAATAGCCGGCCTCGGGCGCGGTGAGAAAGCCGCTTTCCCCGAAAAGCTTGCCGAATTCTTCGGGGAAATGAAAAACGGAGCCTTTACGCCCTGTATGCTCAGCCGCGCGGGAAAGCCCTATGATTTTTCCTGCATACCGATTACCCAGTACGGGGAGAAAATGGAAAGGCGAGAGTTTTCGAGCTTTTCCGAGCTGCTTGACTTTTTCTATACGGAGAGGGACATAGCGGAAAGCGCAAGGCAGAGGACGGAGGCTCTCATAAAAGCCGTCCGCAACCTGCGCGACCGCACGAAACGGAGGCTTGCAAACCAGGAGGAGGAGCTTAAAGCCACCCTGGGCCGCGACAGGCTTCGCGAAATCGGGGATATAATAACGGCCAACCTTCACAGCATGAGGCCGGGCATGTCTCTGCTCCGGGCCAACGATTTCTACTCGGAAGACAACGCGGAAATCGAGATAAGGCTTGATCCCAGACTGTCGCCCCAGCAGAACGCCGCGAGGTATTACAAGGAATACAACAAGGCGAAAAACGCCGAGCGGCGCCTGACCGAGCTTATTGAAGCGGGAGGGGCCGAGCTTTACTATCTTGAAAGCGTGCTGGACGAGCTTTCGAGGGCCTCGGGAGAAAAAGACGTTCTGGAGATCCGCAGGGAGCTTGAGAAAATGGGGCTGCTTGCTCCAAGGCCTTCGTCAAAAAAGGAAAAGGAAATCAAGTCTAAGCCTTTAAGATTCATTTCCTCGACGGGCTTTGAGATTTTGGTTGGAAAGAACAACACCCAGAACGACGAGCTTACGTTCAGGACTGCCGAAAGGTTCGATCTCTGGCTCCATACCCAGAAAATACACGGTTCTCATGTGGTGATAATGACAGGCGGAAAAAATGCGGACGACCGCACGATAGAGGAGGCCGCCAAGCTCGCGGCGCTGTACTCACAGGCTTCCGAGAGCCAGAAGGTTCCGGTGGACTACACGCTCATTAAGCATGTCAGGAAACCTCCCGGAGCGAAACCGGGAATGGCGGTCTATTCGGACTACAAAACGATTTATGCGACTCCGGACAGAAAGCTTGCGGACGAGCTCAGAGCAAAATAAGCGTCTCTCCGCTTAAAGGAGAGGCGCTTATTTCCCCTTATCTTTTTTGCTCCGACAGGCATAGGGAGCCGTAGATTATCTTCTCGCCCAGTCCAGAAGCGATCTTTCGCCCTTTTGCTCTGCGATGTCCATCGCGGAGCAAAGCAGCTTGGCCGAGTCGGCCCTCGTGAGGTATCCGCCGGACGCCAGCTCCGGATTAGAGGGCATAATTCCCACGGAGGCAAGGTTCATGGCTGCCTGTTGCGCCCAGGCGGGAGCCGAGGGGGAGTAAACGCAAACCGCGTCGTTAACGTCGGGGATCTTGAGGGCTCTGTTCAGGATAACTGCCGCTTCCGCGAAGGTTACCGGCCTGTCCGCCGAGAAAACTATGGCCCCGTCTTCGGTCCTGTAGCCGCCTATGATGTCCGAAAGAACGGCTGCGGAAACATAGGGCTTTAGCCAGGTTTCGATGCCGTCGTCGTCGTCAAAACCCGTCTTGCTTATATCCTTTATAGTTTCCAGTCCGCAGGCCCTCATGCAGAGCGCCAGAAACTCGCCTCTTGTAACGGTTTTGGACGGGGAGAAGAAATAGCTGTTTCCGAGTTTTTCGCCTACGAAAACGCCGCTTTCGGCCAGGCGGACGGCCGCGTAACCCGCCCCGTTTCCCTTGAGGTCGGAATAGGCTACGCTGCTTTTCTGCTTTAGAATATTAATATGGACCGAGGCCTGCTCCGAGACGTTGCCGTTTGAATCTATGGAGTAATAGGTGAACACATCCCGCCCTTTCAGCCCTTCCTTGGGAGTATACACGAAGCTGTCTCCGTTGACGGTCACGCTGCCCTTGTGAGGGGCCAGCGCGATCTCATAGGTAAGCGTGTCGCCCTCGGGGTCTGAGGCGCAGAACCTTCCCTCGACCGACACGCCCTTGTAGGTTTTGAGGTATATGCTCTGGGCGACGGGGGCGTAGTTCGGGCCGGAATTTACCCGAACCACGACCGCTACGTTTTTCTCGGAGCCGTCGCCGTACAAAGCTGCAACCTCGAACATTGCTGCGATCCCGGACTCGTGTCCGGCGCGGAAAACGAGATCGTCAAGCTCGCTGAGGCTGAGCGTGCTGCCCGCTTCGAGCTGTCTGTCGCCTATCATGAGCACTCCCAGAGTCTTTTCCGGAACGGAAGCGAGCCTTATTGCGCTGGCGTCCGAGACCATTTCCGAAAAATCAGAGACGGAGAAGGAAATGCTTCCGCCGCTGTTAACATTCTTGGTCACGACGTTCAGCGAAACGCTGGAGACCCTTATGGCCTTTGCGGGGGCGGTCAGGTTAAGAAACGCTGTGACTAAAAGAGCCAGCAATATCATAGGGCGGCAAAAACCATTTAATTTCTTTTTCATTTTTTCCTCATTCCTTTCATTCGTTTGAAGCGCAAAAGCCGTAAAGGAACAGCCGGATTGCACGCGCCCGGTTTCCCCTGCGGGCGGGCAATAAACGCCTTTTTTCTGCCTTTTGGTTTTTTATAAACCGGCCTCCCGCAAACTGTGCTACTATTTTTTACCGGGAATGCGGAAATATTCTTCCGGAGGGAAAAAAGTAGAAAAATATATAATATTTAACGCCTGTAAAGCGGCCTCGGCGTTAACGTATTCCTGCACTCAGGCGGAAAGGGGCCTGTTTCGCTGTTGTACGCCGCTACAAAAACCGGTATCCCCGAGGAATAGGGGGCTATCTCATACTGCTGGAAAAAAAGCGCCATTCCGCTTTCGGTCAAATATATATTCTGCTTGGAAAAGTTCTTTTTTATGAGTTCGGGATAATTGTCAAAGTACATGAAGGTTCCCTCCTCCATCTGCCGTGCCGCTTCCGCTGTCGCCTCGTCCGTCAGAAGCCTTTTGTAGTTTGCGCCCCTGGGGAAGAAATCAGAAACAGAGGCGGGGAAGCCGGAATCGCTGTGCCAGATGTCTGCGAACCGGCGCGTATTTCCGTGGGCGCCGCCCGTGAATTCGTATACGTCGGTATAAAGGCTCAAAAAACCTTCTTTATTTAATGTCACGGTGAAGTCCGAGCGCAGCTCGTAAGGGAAAAAAGGAAAGCCGTTTTCGCTTCTGTATTCGTAGTCGCTCATGGCGTTTTCCGCAAGGACGGTATTGACATAGCGGAGCAGCTTTTTAGCAAAGCGTTCGTAGTAAGAGTTTATGCGGCGCAGCGCCCATTTCGGCGCCTCGCCTTTGAATACGGGCTGCAATATGAGAGCGGTGCAGAGCAATACGCCGTCATGCTCGATATGTACGGGCGTTTCGAGGGTTTCGGCGGTGAGAGAGGGACAAACGGAAGGTTTCATACAATGTCGCTCCTTAAATTAAAAATGATTTACTTAAAAATACCTGTGTGATAAAATTGAAAACAAACGTCTTGAGAGTTCAAATGCCGCTCTTGCGGTCTTGCAATATACTGCGCGCCCTCTGCGGCTCGGAATGCTGGAATGCGGAAAGGCTTCCGGCGCTTTTCGGGCGCATTACGGTTTTACGGGCGCGGAGCATGGAGGTCAATATGAGAAAAAACAAGGACGGTCCCCGCAGCAGCGAATTCTACCGCGCCATTCTTACGCTTAAAACCGAAGAGGAATGCAGGAAGTTTTTCGACGATATCTGCAGCGTGAGCGAAATCCTGGCCATGGAGCAGAGGTATGAGGTCGCAAGGCGACTGCATGACGGACTTATTTACAGCGCGATAATGGAGGAAACGGGCGCAAGCAGCGCCATAATCAGCCGTGTGAACAGGTCCATCCAGTACGGAGTCGGCGGCTATGAAATCGTTTTTAACAGATTGGATGAAAAGAAATGACCCCGTATTTTTCTCTCGCATCATGCTATGACGCGCTGACTTCGGATGTCGACTATGAAAAATGGGCGGATTTTTATGAATCGCTCTTCGAAAAAAATGATCTTAAGGTGAAAAGCGTGCTCGACCTCGCCTGCGGAACGGGCACACTTTCATATATAATGGCGAGGCGGGGCTTTGATGTGACCGGCGTGGACGCGTCCGCCGAAATGCTGGCCGAGGCGCTTGCAAAATCGGACGCGCAGGGCGAATCCGCGGCTCCGCTGTTCATAAACCAGACCATGGAGGAGCTCGATCTGTACGGAACCGTAGACGCGGCGGTATGCTCTCTTGACGGCATAAACTATCTGCCGGACATCGAGGCGGTGAAGGCCGCCTTCAGACGCGTTTTGCTGTTTCTGGAGCCGGGGGGAATATTCATTTTCGACGTAAACACCCCGGAAAAGCTTAAGGGATTGGACGGGCAGGTATTTCTGGACGAAAAAGAGGGAATATTCTGCGTGTGGAGGGCGGAATTCAACGAGGCGGAGAGCGCCTGCTATTACGGCATCGACATATTTACAAAGCAGGGAAGCCTCTGGCGGCGCAATTTCGAGGAGCATGCGGAGTACGCTTACAGCGTGTCCGAACTCGAAAACGCCCTTGTTTCCGCCGGATTTGAGGACGTCAATATCTACGGGGAGCTGAAGTGCCGGGCGCCCGAAGAAAACGAGAGCAGAATTTTTTTCACGGCGAGGAAGAAGCGTATATGAAAGATGAGATAATACACGCCGTTACAGGCGACGGGTTTATAAAAATGACTGCGGTGAGCACAAGACACCTTACGGAAAAGGCGAGGAGGATGCATAAAACGCTCCCCGTGGCCACAGCGGCGCTCGGCAGGGCCCTGGCGGCGGCTTCAATGCTGGGCGACGAGATAAAAAGCGAGAACGGCTCGCTGACCTTTCAGATCAACGGCGGAGGGCCGATTGGAACCGTTATGGCCGTTTCGGACAGCATGGGCAACGTAAGGGGATATGTGGGCGAGCCGGCCCTGGATCTCCCTCTGAGACCGGACGGAAAGCTGAACGTCGGCATGGCCGTGGGCACCGACGGGAGGCTCACAATCATACACGATCTCGGTTTCGGGGAGCCCTATGTCGGAAGCGTGAAGCTTGTGAGCGGGGAAATAGCCGAGGATGTCGCCGCTTACCTTCTGGAGAGCCAGCAGGTGCGTTCCGCCTGTGCCCTGGGCGTGCTTGTGGATACGGATCAGAGCGTTCGATCCGCGGGCGGCTATATTATAGAGCTTCTGCCGGGCGCGCCGGACGATGCCGCCGACTGGCTTGAGGAAAGGATAAGAGCGGCCGGGAACGTCAGCGCGGTTCTGGACGGGGGGAAGGCCGCGGATTTGATATACGGCGTGCTCGGAGAGCGGGAACCCAGGATACTGGAGAGCCATGAAATCGAATACAGGTGCAACTGCAGCAGGGAAAGGATAATCGGCGTGCTGGCGAGCCTGGGGGCAGAAGACCTGAGGGAAATCGAGGAGCACGGAGAGAATACCGAGGTAAGATGCCATTTCTGCGACGCGGTATACACCTTTACGCCGGAGGAGATAAAACGAATTGCCGAAGAGGCAAAAAAATAGAGATAAACAGTTGACATGGGGAAAAAGGTTTGGTACAATAGCAAAGCCGTCAAAAAACATCGGTCTTGGGAGCATAGCTCAGCTGGGAGAGCACATGCCTTACAAGCATGGGGTCACAGGTTCGAGCCCTGTTGTTCCCACCAAAGTCCGTGACCCACAAATGCGGGGCGGCTCCCGCCGCAAGCGGGTTTTATGGCCCAGTAGTTCAGTTGGTTAGAACGCCAGCCTGTCACGCTGGAGGTCGACGGTTCGAGCCCGTTCTGGGTCGCCAATTGCCTCTGTAGCTCAGTTGGTAGAGCAGAGGACTGAAAATCCTCGTGTCG
>JAJUGN010000074.1 GCA_029265975.1 Clostridiales bacterium | reverse complement strand
GTCAAATCTGTCATTTCCGGCGGCGTGTACGTCGGAAATGACACCTCTCATGACGGGCGCGGCAGAGCGTCCGTCATTAAGCCCCCTTGTCAAAAAAGCCCTTTGGGCTTTTTTGACAGTCTGAATCCGGCGCTCAAAGGAGCGCCGGATGTTTTTTTAGACGGTTCAGGCCGTTTCCGCCTTGCCCGGGATAGACGCGCCGTTATTTTCGCCGTAGCAGGAAAAGATGCTCTCGATGCGCTTTGAATCCAGCTTTTCGGTAAACGCCGACACCAGGGGGACAATCACGAAACCGGACATTATGGCAATCGCACCGGCGTTGATGGGAGAGGCGATGAACTTAAGGAACATATTGGACACGGTAAGCCCCACGCTGAAGACAAAGCAGGCCCATACAGAGGCTTTTGTGGCGCCCTTCCAGAAAAGCCCGTAGAAGAAGGGGCCGAGGAAGGAGCCGGACATTGCGCCCCAGGCGATGCCCATGAGCTGCGCGATGAATGTGATCGAGGAGGTGTACTGCACGAGCGCGAGACCTCCGGATACGACTATGAAGAACGCGAGGAAAAAGCGCATGGTTGAAATCTTTGATTTTTCGCTCATGTCCTTCACGAACAGGCCCTTTATGAAGTCAAGCGTAAGCGTGGAGCTCGAAATTATGACGAGCGAGGAAAGGGTGGACATGGATGCCGACATTACCAGTATTACAACGACTCCGATGAGGAAGTCCGGCATGGAGGAGAGCATATACGGCACGACTCTGTCGAATATTACCGAGCCGTTTGCGGCGTGGAGGGACGGATTGTCGAAAAGGGGTCCGAAGGCGCCGAGCAGATAAGCTCCGCCGCCTATGACGAGAGCGAAGACCGTGGAAATTACGGCGCCGGAAAGTATGTGCTTTTCGCTCTTTATGGCGTAATATTTATGCACCATCTGGGGAAGGCCCCAAGCGCCCATCGAGGTAAGTATTATGACTCCGAGAAGGCTGGCGGGGTCGGGGCCGAGGACGGAGGTGAGAACGCCGCTTTTTTTGGCAAGCGAAGCAAGCGCCGCGGAAAAGCCGCCCTGACCGTTGAGCACGGAGAAAACTACGGCCAGAACGCCGAAGAACATGATCACTCCCTGTATGATATTGTTCATTGCCGTTGCCATAAAGCCGCCCACGACGACATAAACTCCCGTCAGCACCACCATGGCTATGACGCAGTATGTGTAGTCTATATTGAAGGCCATGGCAAATATGCGTGAAAGACCGTTAAAAAGAGAAGCGGAATAGGGGATCATGAATATGAATATTATCAGGGATGCGGCGATTTTCAGAGCGCCGCTGCCGAAGCGCGCCTCGAGAAAATCGGGTATAGTCGTGGAATTGAGATGGCGCGTCATTATCCTTGTTCGCCTGCCGAGCACCATCCAGGCAAGAAAGCTTCCGATCAGGGCGTTGGTGAGGCCTATCCAGACCGCCGACATGCCGAAACGCCATCCGAACTGGCCGGCGTAGCCTACGAAGATGACCGCGGAAAAATAAGTCGTCCCGTATGAGAAAGCGGAGAGCCAGGGCCCGAGATTGCGCCCTCCGAGCACGAACCCGTCGACATCGGAGCCGCTTTTTCTGTAATAAATGCCCACTCCGGTCATAATTGCGAAATAAAGTACGACCATGATAAGTTTCGATAACGTAAAAACTCCTCCTCATTTAACTACTGATTTAAATTGATAAACAGATAATAACAAATATAAAGACGCATGTCAAACGTAATTTTTGCGGGCAAGCCTTCTATATTGCCCTCCTGAGTATTGACGCGCGAGCCCGATAGCCGTAAAATAAAGGTAAAAACAACAGAGGGGGAGAAAACTATGAAGGTTTTACTTATTAACGGCAGCCCCAGAGAAAAAGGATGCACATTCACTGCGCTTTCCGAGGTCGCGGCGCAGCTTTCGAAAAACGGCATAGATACGGAGATACTGCATGTGAACAAGGGTGCTATAATAGGGTGCACCGCCTGCGGGGCCTGCCGCAAGGAGGGCAGGTGCGTTTTCGGCGACGAGGACGGAGTGAACGCCTGCGCGGAGAAGATAATGGCGGCGGACGCGCTCGTTATCGGTTCCCCCGTCTATTACGCGGCCGCTGCGGGAGCCCTCTGCGCATTTATGGACAGGGTTTTCTTCGCACACGGTTCGAAATTCCAGGGCAAGCTCGGAGCGGCGGTGGTCAGCTGCCGAAGGGGAGGCGCCAGCGCGGCGTTCGACCGACTCAACAAGTACTTCACCATTTCGCAGATGCCCGTTGTTTCGTCAAGGTACTGGAACAGCGTCCACGGGACAAAGCCGGAGGAAGTGCTGCAGGATCTCGAGGGGATAAGCGTAATGCGCCAGCTCGCAAACAACATGGCGTGGCTTTTGAAATGCATAGAAGCCGGAAAGGCCGCGGGGGTAGTCAAGCCGGAACCGGAGCCGCGCCAGTTCACAAACTTCATCAGATAAAAAGCAGGGAAGCGGCATTCCGCTTCCCTGCTCAGACTGTCTAAAAAGCCCAAGGGGCTTT
>JAJUGN010000026.1 GCA_029265975.1 Clostridiales bacterium | reverse complement strand
CTCGGATCCGCCGCTTACTCCGCGGCGCCACTTCGCCTTCCCTCTCGCTTCGCTCAGCTCCCCTCGTTTGGGCGCTTTGTTAATATACCAAACACTATCCCTCTTGTCAACACCTTTTCTAAAAAAAATTTGCGATTGTTTTATGGAAAGACACAATGCCGCAAAAAAGCCGCGAAGCAAAAGGCTCTGCGGCTTTTTATATCATTATTTGGCCTTTATTTATAGATTTTGCCGAAGTCCATATTGTCAAGCGCTTCAGTGGTTTCAATCTTCACGTCCCTGACCCATGAGTCCACTGTTTTGCGGAAGGCGTCATATGCGGCGTAATAGCGCAGGGTATCCGTGCCGCCCTCCGAGCTTCCTCCGGATGTGAAAACCCTGTCGTCGGCGCCGATCGGCAGGCGAAGTATTATATGATAGCCGTAGCTGCTCTTCACCACCTCGCTCAATTCCCCTACTGCGGCCCCCTCCGCCGCGCCTTGGAACTGAGGATCCATGTCGCCGTCCTTAAAAAGATATCCTTCTGGATATACTGCCAGCCCCCCGTCCTGGCTGTTCTCCTTCATCAGCTTGTCGAAAAGCTCCGCACGCTCCCTGCCATCCCCCGCCGACTTCAGGCTGTCGAGAAGGCTCTGCATTTTCTTCCTGGTCTCCTCGTCTTTGTCAGCTTCCTTTGATGACGGCATATATATATGCTTGGCCTTGATATAGCCCTGTTTCTCGGCATAGCTCAAGGTATCGGCGTCGCTGTACTTTTCAGCTTTTTCCCCATAGGTTTTCTCGAATATCTTTTTATAGAGTATCGACACTTTCAGCATATAGCGGTAAAGGTTCTGGTCAAGATAGCTGTTCCTGAGATATTCGTTGAAAGCGTCCTCGGTCTCGTAAGCCGCAATCCCTGCCTGTATCTCGGAGTTTATTTCGGCCTCGTCCTCCTCCGAAAGCTTCACCCCCAGGGCCGACGCTTTTTTCTCAACCGCCCTGTACATGCTTATGGCGTTCTTTGCCGAATCCATGACATAAGTCTTCAAGGCTTTGCCCTCAGCTATTTTCTCGTCCCAGTTGGTGGGATACGAGCCTGTGGACTGATAAATATAAAATATGTCCGACGCGACCCAGTAAAGAAATTCGGTCCAATATACGGGAGATCCGTCCACCTTCAGCATCAGAGTGTCGGGCTTGTACAAATCTGAATTGAATCCGTTTATGGTCGTCTTTGTCTCGACGGGAGACGGGCTAGGCGCAGCGGACGGGGACGGCTCGGGCGCGGTCTGCGCGCATCCGCCAAGCGTCGCGGCAAATACGGCTGCGGCGAGAATTACACTGATTGCTTTTTTCATTTTAACCTTCCTTTTTTATCGCGGCTTCATGATATGCGCGGACCAGCTCAGCCGCTTCTCTCAGTACGTCGCCGCTTCTGATTTTGAGGCTTATCACAGGCTCAGTGCCAGCCTCTATTTTTATTCTGCCCTTGAACGCAGATTTTTCATAAAGCGCGGAAACCTGCGCCATATCGAAATCCGTCAGCTTGAAACGGACGTTTCCCGCCTTCTGGGAAATTTCGCAGATGCCAGCCCGCTCGGCTTCTCCGCGCAAAAGCGCGACCCGTATAAGCGCCTGAACGCTTTCCGGAGGGTCTCCGAACCTGTCGATGAGCTCGTCGACCAGCTCATCCGCGTCCTCCTCCGTCCTTATCTGAGCGATACGGCGGTACAAGTCCATCCTCTGCTCGCCGGAGGGAACGTAGCGCTCAGGAATATTCGCGGAAACCGAGAGGTCTGCGGAGCAATCCGCCCGCTTGGGCGGCTTTTCTCCGCGTTCTTCCAGTATCGCCTCCTCAAGCAGCTTAAGGTACATGTCGTAGCCGACCGAAACCATGTGCCCCGACTGCTCCGCGCCCAGCAGATTGCCCGCCCCGCGGATTTCAAGGTCGCGCATCGCTATCTTGAAGCCGGAATTGAACTCCGCAAATTCCCTTATCGCCGAGAGCCGCCTGCCGGCAATCTCGGAGAGCACCTTTCCCTGCCTGAAAGTAAGGTAAGCAAAGGCGTGGCGGAAGCTGCGGCCGACACGGCCGCGTATCTGATGAAGCTGCCCCAGTCCCAGCTTGTCGGCGTCCTCGACGATAAGCGTATTGACGTTCGGGATGTCGATTCCGGACTCGATTATCGTGGTGCAGACAAGCACCTGTATCTCATTCCTGACCATCCTGTCCATGACGGCCGAAAGCGTGTCCTCGTCCATCTGCCCGTGCCCGACCGCCACCGTCACGCCCTCCAGCAGCTTTGAAAGCCTCGAAGCCGTTCGTTCGATTGTATCTATGCGGTTGTGAAGGTAGTATACCTGCCCGCCGCGCGCGACCTCCCTGCGTATGGCGTCGGCTATTATTCCCCAGTCGTGCTCAAGCACATAGGTCTGCACCGGGTGCCGATCCATAGGCGGCTCCTCAATCGTCGACATATCCCGAATGCCGGAAAGCGCCATGTTCAGCGTTCTGGGAATCGGCGTAGCCGAAAGCGTCAGCACGTCTACCAGCTTTGAGATCTCCTTCAGCCGCTCCTTGTGCGCGACTCCGAAGCGCTGCTCCTCGTCCACGACGAGGAGTCCGAGATCCTTGAATTCCACATCCTTCTGAAGCAGCCTGTGCGTGCCGATTATGATGTCCGCCGAGCCGCCCTTGATGTTCTTAAGCGACTTTTTTATCTCCGCGGCCGTACGGAAGCGGCTGAGCACCTCTATCCTGACCGGGTAGTTTGCAAATCTTTTCAGCGCCGTTACATAATGCTGCTGGGCCAGCACGGTGGTCGGAACCAGGATAGCCGCCTGCTTCCCGTCCAGAACGCACTTCATTACGGCTCGCAGCGCAACCTCAGTTTTGCCGTATCCGACGTCGCCGCAAAGCAGTCTGTCCATAGGGACAGGCTTCTCCATGTCGGCCTTTATGTCGGCGACTGCGGCAAGCTGATCCTCCGTTTCCTGATATCCGAAGCTGTCCTCGAACTCTTTCTGCGAGCTCGAATCCGGAGAAAAAGCAAAGCCCGGACGCCTCTTTCTTTCGGCGTAAAGCTCTATGAGATCCTTTGCGAGCTCCTTTGCGGCGCTTTTTGCCTTTGACTTCGCTTTCTGCCAGTCGGTGCCGCCGAGCTTTGAGAGCCTTACCTGTTTGTCCTCTCCGCCGGAGCCAATATATTTCGACACAAGGTCGAGCTGCGTCGCGGGCACATAGAGGCTGTCCGTACCGGAATAAGATATTTTGATGTAATCCTTCTGTATGCCGTCCACCGGCATCTGGAATATTCCCATGAAGCGCCCTATTCCGTGGTGCTCGTGAACTACTATGTCGCCGACGGAAAGATCGGCGCAGCTTAACAGCTTTTGCCTGTTTTTGTCCGCCTTTTTCCTTATGCCGAGCTTTTTTGCGGGCGCGCCGGTAATCTGCCCCTCGGTCATGACGGCTATTTTCGAATCCGGGTACTCCGAGCCCGCCGAAAGCGCCCCTATGCCTATGGAGCAGGCTCCTCGCTCAGGCAGAGCCGCCAGCGAATAATCCAGCGAGGATGGTATGGCGTGCCTGTCGAGGTAATCCTTCAGGCTCTTTGCCTTCTGTTCGTCGGCAGCTAGCAGAAGTGCGCTGTATCCGTTCTTCAGATAATAAACCAAATCGGAAGCTGCGGTTTCGACGCTGCCTGCGTAAGCCGGGAGCTGCTTTGCCCTCATGTTGAGGACGGAGCGAGGAGGAAGCGGATACGCGCTCCCCGTAAAGCTGTCCAGCATGACAAAGTCACGGCCTGCAAGCCTTTCGCAGATATCCTGCCACTCCGTGAAAAAAGCGGAGGCGAGCGAACCGTCCAGAATGCCGGCTTCAAGCAGCGTGTCTATGTCCTGTGTGAGCTGCCAGACGTAATTCTTCGCCTTGTCCTTAGCCCTCGCGGGCTCGCAGAGTATCACCACGGCGTCCTGAGCAATGTAGTCGGCCGCCGTTTCGTTTTCTGGATACAGAAGAGCCATGTATCTGTCCGCCGCCGAAAAGACGCGCCCGCTTCTTAGTCTCTCAATGTCTGATGACACATTGTCGAGCAGCTCCTTCTTAGCGGTTTTGCGCCTTGCTATCCTGCGCGCAAGCTCTTCAAGCTCCTCCAGAAAGCCCTTCTCTCCCCCGTCGTAAAGGCCCGCGAGACTCTCCGCCACCGGTATTATCTCGGCGGAGTCGATGTTTTCGATTCTCCTCTGGGAAAGGATGTCGAAAATTCCCATCGAATCCACTTCGTCGCCGAAAAATTCGCAGCGCACCGGATTTGAAAAAGCGGGCGAAAAGAAATCCAGTATTCCGCCGTGAAGCGAAAACTGACCCACGCCCTCCACCTGGTCCGAACGCCTGTAACCGTCCGAAATCAACCTTTCGGCCAGCTCCTCCAGCCTGTACTCTCCGCCCCGCCTTACCGATATGTTTGCCTCCAAAAGCCTTGCCTTAGGTATTGCTCTCTGCATTAGGGCGTCCGGAGTCGTGGCGACGACACCGGCCCTCCCTTTCGCCATTTCGTAAAGGATCCTTATGCGCTCGTGCTCCGAAACCCGGGAAACCCCCTCCGCGTTATAGAAGGTGAACTCCCTCGAGCACAGGGCAAGACACTGCTCGTCTGTAAGAAACGCAAGATCGCGCGTCATGCGTCCCATTTCAAGCTCGTCGGGGCATATCACAACTATCGGGCGTCCCGTGCTTAGCCTTACGGCCGCGGAAATCTCGGCCCTGTGGATGCTTTCAAGACCGCTCATAACGACAGGGGTGCCGCCGCTCCCGATTTTGCTTATCAGTTTCTGAAATTCAGCTTCGCTTTTCAGTCCTTCGTACAGCGCGAGCAAAAGGCCCACCCCCTTTGTTGTCGGTGTAAAATTTTGGAAAATGCGAGCGCAGCACGGCGCGGCGAAGAGAGTCCTATGCCACCCTTCGCCGCCGATATTCTTTTTCTGCGCCCTTCATGTTACAACTTTTCATTTCCCTTTGCAAGGGGAAATGTGTTAATAAACTGGAAACCCTTCTGGTTTTTAACGCAAAATAACTTTTAATCCAACCGAATATCATTTTCTGTGCCATTTGAGGATTATCTGGTGCCCCCTATGTACGCGCTTTCTCCGGGAAACCCCCTCCAGCCCTCGGGCCAGCGCCTTCTGTCATCCCAGTAGCTCCATGTGTTGCTGCGGAAGAGGTACGGGTAATATATGTACCAGGGAAACCTTTGGTATAACTTGTTGCTTATGGGCACCAGTATTTTAAGCCCCGGGTAGATGTTCTCCGGCGAGAGTCCCGGGTTTGCGGAAAGTATGGAAGGGACGTTCACATCGAACATCGCGGCTATGCTGTAAAGATATTCTCCCGGCTGAACAATGTACTCAAACAAGTTAATCACCTCAAAGCATTATATGAAGCGTTTTATAAATGAAAACTTATTTGCAGTCCGAGGCGGTCATTTTATCCGTTAAAGCGCTTGGGAGGTTTTATTTATGTTTTATCTTGCAAAACTGTGCCGGAGGTTATAAAATTAGTTTTCAGGTGAAGCGATATGAATTACCAGAAGGAAACCGAGAATATTATATCCTCCCTCGGCGGAAAAACTCCGAGGCTGCTGCTTCACGCCTGCTGCGCGCCCTGCGCGAGCTATGTGCTGGAATACCTCTCCGGGCATTTTGAAATAACGCTTTTTTACTGCAATCCGAACATATACCCCGCCGAAGAATACGAAAAGCGCCTGTTTGAGCTTAAAAGACTGCCTTCTCTAATTAAAACCGCAAATCCAGTCGAGCTTATCGTCTGCAATTATTCCCCCAAGCTATTTTATGATAAGGCAAAAGGCCTTGAAAACGAGCCGGAGGGAGGCCCGCGCTGCTCCGAATGCTTCGCGCTTCGCCTTGAGGAAGCGGCGAGAGCCGCGAAAGAAGGCTCCTTCGACTATTTTACGACGACACTTACGGTCGGCCCCCGCAAAAACGCCAATGTTATAAACGGCATAGGCAGGGCTCTGTCCGAAGAGCACGCCGTGCCCTGGCTTTTTTCCGATTTCAAGAAAAATGGCGGCTACCAGCGCTCGATAGAGCTTTGCAAGGAGCACGGCATTTACCGTCAGCATTACTGCGGCTGCGAGTACAGCTTTGCTTCTTGAGTATAGGTTTCATACCGTTTCCGTCGGCGCAGGATGTGCCGCGGCGAGCATCCGGCCGCTAAAGGCCTTGTTTTTTGTTATATTCCCGGCGCTTAAAAGCAAAAATAACGACAGGTGCCATAACCCTGCCGTAAGGCGTAAGCCTTAAGAATAAAAAAATGGAGTGAAAAAATTGAAAAACATGTCTCTTCGCAAGCTCACCTTTGCGGCCGTTATCGGCGCGCTCTACGCCGCGCTGACCGTGGCGCTCGCGCCTGTCGGCTACGGGCCCGTGCAGTTTCGGGTCTCGGAAGTACTCTGCATCCTGCCTTTTTTCTTTCCCTTCACCTCATGGGGCCTTTTCGTAGGCTGCGCGCTGGCGAATCTTTTCGGCGGCTACGGTCTCCCCGACATCGTGTTCGGCTCCCTCGCCACCCTGGCGGCGGGGTTCTGCACCTCCAGGATACGCTTCCGCCCCCTGGCGCTTGCCCCGGTAGTCGTCTTCAACGCGGCAGTGGTCGGCGCCGTCATCTCCTTTGCGGCGACTCCGGCGGCGTTTTGGGAAGGCTACGCAGTGAACGCCGTGCAAATCGGCATCGCCGAGCTGGGCGTCATGTACATTCTGGGACTTCCTCTCCTCTACCTTCTTCCTAAAAACAAGCTTTTTAACGAGCTGAAAAATAAATTCACCTGATGGAGGCTGAAAATGAAAGTCAGAAAAGCCGTCATACCCGCGGCGGGCATAGGCAGCCGCATGCTTCCCGCCACCAAATCCGTCCCGAAGGAAATGCTCCCGCTCGTGGACAGGCCCGTTATACAGTACATAGTCGAGGAGGCCGTCGCTTCGGGCATCGAGGATATACTTATAATAACAAACCGCGGCAAAGGTGCCATGGAGGACCATTTTGACTTCTGCCCTGAAATCGAAGCTCGCCTTGAGGCTGACAGGAAGTATTCTCTGCTCGAATCCGTCAGGTCGTCCTCGAACCTCGCGAACATTTACTTCCTCCGCCAGAAGGAAACGAGGGGCCTTGGCCACGCGATAGGGCGCGCGCGCACCTTTGTCGGGGACGAGCCCTTCGCCGTTCTCCTCGGCGACGATGTCATGATGTCCAAAGTACCGGTGACAAAGCAGCTCATAGACGCGGCGGAAAAATACGGAGCGGCGGCCGTCGGCACCCAGCCCGTCTCCGACGAGCTTATAGTGAAGTACTCCTCGCTCAAGATGGAGGCTATGGAAAACAACATTTTCAGAGTCACTGACATGGTCGAAAAGCCGAAGTTTGAGGACAGATTCTCGAATTACCCGATACTCGGCCGCTATGTCCTGACGCCGGACGTTTTCGACATAATCGACAGGACGCCGCCCGGCGCGGGGGGCGAGATACAGCTTACGGACGCCCTGAAGGAGCTGTGCCGCATTTCTCCGATGGTCGCCGTCGAATTTGAGGGAGTCCGCTACGACACGGGAAACCTGAAGGGCTTCCTTGAGGCCACGATAGACTTTGCTCTCCAAAACGAAGAGGCGGGTGGGTGGCTCCGCGAATATATAAAAAAGAAGGCTCTGTCGCTTTGAGCGAAAGCGCGCTGAATGTGCTTTACGAATATTCCGGAGCTCCTGAACCGATGTTATTCAGTCTGGCAGAGGATTGAAACATCTTCGGCACAAATTTTCAGGTTGACAAACATAGAAACGAATGGTAAACTGGTTAGACTGCGGGCGATGCGCCCGCTCAGAATCCTTGCCCGCATCGCGGGCCTTATGTCCAGAAGGAGGTGCAAAAGATATGGCAAAAACCACAGCCAATTACGAGGTCATGTACATCATCGACGCCACAAGGAGCGAAGATGATATTAAGGCTATCGTAGAGAAGTTCAAAGCGCTCATCGAGGCGAACGGGACTGTCATTTCGCTTGAGGAGATGGGCAAGCGCCGTCTTGCTTATCTGATCAACGACATGGCCGAGGGCTATTACGTTCTAGTCAAGTTCACGTCCGGCCCCGATTTCCCGGCCGAACTCCAGCGTGTGCTTGGCATAACCGAGGGCGTCATGCGCTCTCTTGTGACCGTTTCGGGAAACTAGGAGGATAAGCCATGCTGAATCAGGTTGTTCTAATGGGCAGGCTGACCAGAGACCCCGAGCTTCGCAAAACCCCGGCAGGCATATCCGTTGTCAGCTTAACGCTGGCCGTCGACAGAGACTTTTCCTCTCGCGAGGGCGGCGAAAAGCAGACGGATTTCATAGATGTCGTGGCATGGAGGCAGACTGCGGAATTCGTTTCAAAGTACTTTTTCAAGGGGCAGCTCGCGGCGGTTACCGGAAGGCTCCAGATACGCGAGTGGACCGACAAGGAAGGCGGCAAGCGCAGAACGGCGGAAGTCGTAGCAGATAACGTCTACTTTGCCGAAGGCAAGAAGTCCCGCGACGACGGCGCCGCTGTCTACCAGAGCGGAGGCTCGTTCAGCCAGCAAACCCCCTTTGATTCCGATTCCTCGGGCTTTGCCGAGCTTGACGACGACGGCGACCTTCCGTTTTAAGCGCATTATAACTACTCAATGATAGGAGGTTTAAGATATGGCATTCGATAAGGAAATGAAGGACTCAAAATCGCCTCGCGGCGGAAACCGCAAGCGCAGAAAGGTCTGCGCCTTTTGCGCCGAGAAGTCCCAGTATATAGATTACAAAGACACGGCCAAGCTTCGCCGTTTTCTCTCCGAGCGCAGCAAGATACTGCCCCGCAGGGCCACCGGCACATGCGCGATGCATCAGCGCGAGCTGACCGACGCCATAAAGAGGGCCAGGACAATCGCCCTGCTCCCTTATGTTACGGACTGATATCCGTTAAGCGTAAAATATTAAAGACGGCGGAGGACCTGCTTCCTTCGCCGTCTTTTTGCTTCTGTTTCAGCGGTCCTGGCGCGGGAAGCGAAAAGCATCCGGCAGCCCCGGCATAATTAATTCTTTTTTTATCCCCTCCGGCTCTGTTTTTACGACGGATTTATTATTTCCGGCGCTTCGTCCTTTTGAGCCGGCTTTGAATCGGAGCCTTGCGCTTCCTTTGCGGCCCTTACCTCCGCGTGCAGGTATTCAAGCGCGTCCGAAAGCCCGCCAAGCGCGTCGATAAGTCCGATCTGCACCGCCTCCTCGCCGTATATGATGCTCCCGACGTCGGCCGCTATCTCCCCCGTCCTCATCATCAGCTCGATAAGCCTTTCTTTTGTTATTCTCGAGTTCTGCGTTATGAACTGCACGATTCTGTCCTGCACCTTTGCAAGATACTCATATGTCTGCGGCACTCCTATCACCACGCCCGTGAGCCTGACGGGGTGCAGAGTCATGGCGGCGGAGGAAGCGATAAACGACTTTTTTGCCGCTACGGCCAGCGGCACGCCGATAGAGTGGCCGCCCCCCAAAACGAGGGAGGCCGTAGGCTTCTTCATGCTTGCAATCATTTCGGCTATGGCAAGTCCCGCTTCAATATCGCCGCCCATGGTGTTCAGCAGTATGAGCAGGGCGTCGATTTCGGCGCTCTCCTCGATGGCCGCGAGCTGCGGCAGAACATGCTCGTACTTGGTGGACTTGTTGTTTTCCGGCAGCATCTGGTGCCCCTCCACCTGCCCGACAATTGTAAGACAGTGTATAAGCCCCTTGCCGGAATGCATCGTAGCCGAGCCCATTTCCTTTATCTGTTCCCTGTCGTATACGTCGTTTTTTTCTCTGTTTTCGTTTTCAGGCATAACTGATTCCCCCAAAGCTGGCGGGGGATTAAATTCAGCAACAAATCCCCCCGTCCGTCTTATTATCGGCAGGGGGATTTGTTTTTATTAAATTTTAAGAGTTATACAGCGCCCTTACGGCCTTATAGGTCATGTAGCAGTCGGCTTTTGAAACCACTTCAAAAGGCGAGTGCATCGAAAGCACCGGCACTCCGGCGTCTATGGTTTCTATATCTCGGTTCGCCATAAGAAGCGCTATGGTCCCGCCGCCGCCCTGATCCACCTTTCCGAGCTCTCCCATCTGCCAGGTCACGCCGTTTTTGTCAAAAAGCGCCCGGAGCTTGCCGACTGTCTCTGCCGAGGCGTCGCTCGAGCCCGATTTGCCTCTTGAGCCTGTAAACTTCAGGAGGCATACGCCGTAATTGAGCTTGGCGCTGTTGCGCTTTTCAGAGACCTCCGGGTAGTTTGGGTCGAAGGCGTTGCATACGTCCGCCGAGATGCAGAAGGAATTTGCAAAGCAGTCCTCTATCCTCGTGCCCTGCGTGTCGCAAAGCGACCTTACAAAGCGCTCAAAGCTCCTCGCCTTCATGCCCGAGACCCCGTCCGAACCTACTTCCTCCTTGTCCGCAATAAGGCAGACGGCGGTTTTTTCACATTTTTCAAGCTCCAGTATGGCCGCAAGCTCGGCGTATACGCAGGAGCGGTCGTCCTGGCCGTAAGCCCCTATCATACTGCGGTCAAGCCCGATGTCGGCGGCCCTGAACGCCGGAACCGCCTCGAATTCGGCCGATATGAAATCCTCCTCGACAATCCCGTACTTTTGGTTCAGTATCTCAAGCAGGGTTATCTTCACTCTGTCGGTGCCTTCGCTTTCCTTATCCGGAATGCTGCCGGCCAGTATGTTCAGCCCTTCTCCCGTTATGCCGTCCGCAAGCGTCTTCTTCATCTGCTCTCCCGAAAGGTGAGGCAGAAGGTCGGTAATGCAAAACTGCGGTTCGCCCGGCCCGTTTCCGACGGCGACATCGATGATTTCGCCGCTTTTCAGCGCCACCGTGCCGTAAAGCTCCAGCGGTATCGCAACCCACTGGTACTTTTTTATCCCGCCGTAATAATGCGTTTTGAAAAATGCTATCTCTCCCTCTTCGTAAAGCGGGATCTGCTTGAGGTCGAGCCTCGGGCTGTCCACATGCGCCGCCGCAATGTTAAGCCCCTCCGCAAACGGTTTTGAACCGATTACGGCGAGCGTCAGAGCCTTGCCCCGGTTGCTGAAATAGAGCCTGTCGCCGGCTTTTACGGGCGAACCGAAGGCGTAGGGCCTGAATCCCGCCTTCTCGGCAAGTGAAATCATATATTTTACGCCGAGCCTCTCGGTCTTGCACGCGTCGAGAAAGCGCTTATATCCCTCGGCATAAGCCTCGCAGGCCTTTTTTTCCTCGTCGCTTATGATATCGTAAACGTTTTTCTGCTTATAAAAAAGCTTTTCCTTCTTTTCGTTTTTTTCCTTTGCTTCCGCCATATTTTACTCCTTCCGTCACTTGCCCGAAAGCACCTTTCGCGTGGCCTTTTCGATAATTTCAAGTCCCGCCATGAGCTCGTCCTTCTCAATCGTCAGAGCAGGCATTATCTTAAGGACGCAGTCCCCGCGCCCGGCGCGCTCAATTACGAGTCCTCTCTCAAAGCACTCCCTGCCGATCTTTCCTGCGGCGTTATCTATCTTGACCTTTCCGAAGTCCAGCCCGTGTATCATTCCCATTCCGCGGTATTCTATGTCCTTTTCGAGGATAAGTATCCTGTCCTCGACAAACTTTTTTATCAGAGCCTCATTTTCAAAGGTTTTCCTCTCAAGCTCATATTTCTCGCGGTATTCGAGGGCCGCAGTCGCCCCGACAAAGGCCATCTGGTTTCCCCTGAAGGTGCCGTTGTGCTCGGCGGGGCTCCATATGTCGTGCTCGGGCTTTATAAGCAGGAGCGACATGGGCAGCCCGTAGCCGCTTATCGATTTTGACTGAACAACCATATCGGGCACTATCCCCGCGCGTTCGAAGGAGAAGAACTTCCCCGTCCTGCCGCATCCGACCTGAATGTCGTCGACAACGAGAAGAACCCCCATCCTGTCGCAGAGCGCGCAGAGATCGCGCAGGAATTTGTCGCTCAGAATTATGACTCCGCCCTCCGCCTGGACGGTCTCTATGAATACCGCCGCCGGCTTTTCGACGCCGGAGTACTCGTCGCACATGAGCTCTTCCATATATTTTATGGTGTCTATTTCCGGATGGAAATGAGGATGGGGAATAAAAGTCGTGCCGTAAAGCGGCTGGCCCGCGCCCGCTCGCGGCGTTTTCCCGCTTGTTATCGAAAGGCTGCCGAGCGTCATTCCGTGGAACGAGCCGGTAAAAGCGAAAACCCCCGTCCTTTTTGTCACCTTGCGGCTGAGCTTTAGCGCCGCCTCCACCGCGTTCGTGCCCGTAGGACCGCAGAACATCACCTTATAGTCGTACTTTCCCGGAGCCAGCACGAGGTCGCGGTAAGTCTCGAGGAATTTCCTCTTGGCGTCCGTATGCAGGTCGAGAGCGTGGCTTATGCCGTCGCTTTCTATGTACTCGATGATCCTCTTCTTTATATAGTCGTTGTTGTGACCGTAATCGAGCGCGCCCGCGCCGTTGAAAAAGTCCAGATACTCCCTTCCGTCTTCCGTGTACATTTTCGACATCTTCGCTCGCGTGAACGTAACCGGGAAGCTACGGCAGTACGATCTGACATTTGACTCCATCTCTTCAAAGACACTCATTTTTTCCACTCTTTTCAATAATTGTATCGATAAGCTTTCCGCATTCAATCCTGAATTCGTCTTCGGTCTCGTAATCGTTTCTGAGGATGTAATCGCAGTTCATGGCGAAAAACTCATCCCTTTTCTGGGCGTCGATGCGCATTTCAGCGTATTCTCTCGTAATGCCCTCCCGCGCCATGATTCGCTTTATACGTCTTTCCCTGTCTGCCAGCACTCCCACAACGACGTCGCATTTTTCGGAGATGCCGCTTTCAATAAGCGCGATAGCGTCGACGGCGGCGAGCTTTATTCCATCCTTTTCGGCTTCGCGCAGCCTTCTGTCGACTTCCCTGAGCACATACCTGTGGGTTATTGAGTTGAGCGTTTTCAGAGCCTCCTCGTCGCCGAATACCCTTTTGCCCAGCGCCTTCCTGTCAAGCCGGCCTCCGATAAAGGCCCCGGGGAACTCGTCTTCGATCTCGGAGAGCATCTCGGCGCTTCCCCCGAGAAGCTCGTGGTACACCCTGTCGCAGTCGACGGCGAGGGCGCCTCTCGCCTCAAGCTCCCTTAAAAGCGTAGTTTTCCCTCCGCCGGTGCCTCCGGTAATGCCTATGATAAGCAAGCTCACTCACTTCCCAAATCTACGACATTGAAGCCCGCCGCCTTTTTCAGGCGATTGGCTATGGCAAGCCCCAGCCCCTCTTCGGGCGGGCACTGGGCGTATATTTCGGTAACGTCCGTATCGTCAAAACAGCGCAGGGAGTCAAAGAGCCTCTCCGCCTGTATTTTCAGGTCCTCAAAGCTTCCGAAAGGTATCGCGACCGCTCCGCCGAACATGCCTGCGAACTCGTCGAAGCAAAGGACGCCGGTTTTTTCGCTTATACGCCTCTTAATATACTTTGCGGAAAGCTCCGGATCGCCTGAAACTACGACAATCGGAGCCTTTGGAGCGTAATGCCGGTACTTCATGCCCGGAGCCTTGGCTGTTTCGCCCTCGCTCATAAGCCTCTGTACCGCCTCGTCTATCTGTATTTCTCCCAGTACCCCGCGGAGCTCCTCTACGGTCACCCCGCCGGGGCGCAGAAGCCGCGGAGGATTAACGGTAAGGTCCACTATCGTCGACTCGAGCCCAACCTCGCATTCCCCTCCGTCGATAATGGCGTCAATTCTGCCGTTCATATCCCTGAACACATGAACGAAGCTGGTTGTGCTCGGTTTTCCGGACAGATTTGCCGAGGGCGCGGCAATCGGCACGTCGGCGGTCCGGATGACGGCATTCGTTATCTCGTGCTTGGGACAGCGGACGCCCACGGTCTTAAGGCCCGCCGTAACGATGTCCGGCACAACTGCCCGTCTTTTCAGAACGATCGTCAGAGGCCCGGGCCAGAACCTTTCCGCCAGCTCAAAGGCCTCCTCCGGGATATCCTCGCAGAATCTTGTCAGCCACTTTTCGTCCGCGACGTGCAGAATGAGAGGGTTGTCGGATGGTCTGCCCTTCGCCTCAAAAATCTTCTTTACGGCCTCGGCGTCAAGCCCGTTCGCGCCCAGCCCGTAGACTGTTTCCGTAGGTATGGCGACGACGCCTCCGCACCTTAAAATCTTTGCGGCGGCGGCAATCTGACCCGCGTCCTCCCTGACGCTATTTATTCGAAAAATCCTGGTCTCCAAGGTCAGTTTTCCTCGCTCATTCTGAGTTTTTCCGCCTGATCCGCAGTAATTAAGGCGTCGATGAGTTCATCGAGGCTGCCGTTCATAATCTGATCTATCTTATAAAGAGTAAGCCCTATGCGGTGGTCCGTCACTCTTCCCTGGGGATAGTTGTAGGTGCGTATCCGCTCGCTTCTGTCGCCGGTGCCCACCTGGCTTTTGCGCTCCGCCGCGAGGGCGGCGCTCTGCTTCTCCCTCTCGGCCTCGTAAAGCCTCGAAACGAGGATCTTCATTGCGCGGTCGCGGTTTTTATGCTGGCTGCGCTCCTCCTGGCATTCCACGACGGTGCCGGTCGGAAGATGGGTTATCCTTATTGCGGATTCGGTCTTGTTGACGTGCTGCCCGCCGGCCCCGGAGGAGCGGTAGGTGTCGATCTGAAGGTCTGCCGGATTTATCTGGAAATCGACCTCGTCCATCTCCGGCAGGACTGCAACCGTAACTGTCGAGGTGTGTATGCGCCCGGAAGCCTCGGTGTCCGGCACCCTCTGCACGCGGTGCACGCCGCTTTCAAACTTCATGCGCGAATATGCGCCGTCGCCCTCGATCATGAAGCTGACTTCCTTTATTCCGCCGAGCTCCGTCTCGTTAAGGTTCAGTATCTCCGACTTCCAGCGCTTAGATTCGGCGTACATCGTATACATACGGTAAAGGTTCTGCGCGAAAAGCGCCGCTTCCTCTCCGCCGGCGCCGCCCCTTATCTCGATTATGACGTTTTTGGAGTCGTTCGGATCCCTTGGAAGGAGCAGCAGCTTCAGTTCCTGTTCGGTCTTCGCCATCATCTCTCTGGCCTTGTCGTACTCCTCCTCGGCCATTTCGCGAAACTCCGGATCGTCGTTTTTGCCGTCGAGGATGGCTCTGGCCTCCTCCGCGTCGCGGCGGTACTTCTCGTAGGCTCTGAAAGCCTCGACGATGGGCGCGATTTCCTTCTGCTCACGGGCAAGCTTCGCAACAAGCTGCGGGTCGGAGTAGACCTCGGGGCTTGCCATGCGCTTTTCTATCTCGATATATTTTTCTTCGATTAGCTTAACTTTTTCAAGCATAAATCACTGTTTCTCCCCACTGTTATCAGGGTATTTTACCATGCCCTCTCGAATTTGTAAACCTCAGAGGCCGAAAACCCGCATTGCCGTAACGGCAAAGGCCTCGCGTATGTAATAATTGATTTTTATGATCGGCAGGCTCGTTGAGGCGGCGATGCCGGCCGGACTTGCAATGCCGTTTTTAATTGCTATCTGCTTTGCGCGGTACAGGTGGAATTCCGATGTGACGATAACGATTTTGGGATCCTTTTCACCGGCGTCCGAACGGATTAGCGGGAGCGAATATGCGATGTTCTGCGCCGTGCTCCTGGCTTTGTCCTCAATTATCAGGCGCGAGGGCGCTATTTGGCGCTCCTTCAGCCATTCGTACATGCATTCGGCTTCGGATATTTCCTCGTGGGGGCCCTTCGCCCCGCTGAGGACCGCCTTCGCCTCCGGGTTTCTCTGAAGGAAGGCGTATGCGGCCTCAAGCCTGCTCCACAGTATAAGTGAAGGTCTCCTGCCGTCGACTCCGGCGCCGAGGACTATGATGTAATCCGCTTCCGCGCCGTCGGTTCGGGCCCCGTTTACTATCACGGCTTCAACAGCGCAGAAATACAGAAAGCCGGCGCAGAGCGCCCCTATAATGCAGCGCCTTATTATCCTCGCCTCTCCGGGCCGTTTTTTGCCCAGATAGTAAAGCCCCTCAAAAACAGCGATAAGAAAAACCGCACCGAAGCACAGCATCGCCATGATGCCGTAGCCCGAAAGCCTGTAATTGAAAAACAGGCCGGCGCAGAGCAGGAAAGAGACAATGGCGGACAGGATGATGTATTTTTTCTTGCTCATTCGGATAGCTCCCCCCATTTTTCATAGAGCAGTTCAAGCTCCTTTTCCATAGCATTCCGCCTCTCGCCTATCTCAAGCAGCTTCTCATAGTCCGAGGAGAACTCCTCCTCCTCGAAGTCCAGCTTTTTGAGCTTATCCTCAGCAGCCGCTATCTCGCGCTCGAGCTTTGCGATCATTTTCGCTCCGTCCTGTGGCTTTATCTTCTTTTTTGGTTTTTCCTCCCTTGCTTCCGCCTGCTTTTTTATCTCCGCAAAGCGCGCCGCGCTCTCCTTATGAAGCCTGTACTGCTCGAAGGTACCCCTAAAATCGGAAACCGAACCGTCCTTCAGCTCCCATATGCGCGTTGCGAAACGGTTTATGAAATACCTGTCGTGCGAAACGAAGAGCAGGGCCTCGCCGTATTCCTCAAGCGCCTCCTCCATCCATTCCCTCGACATAATGTCGAGGTGGTTCGTGGGCTCGTCGAGGATAAGCAGATTGATATCGCCGCGCATGAGCGTGCAGAGGCGGAGCCTAGACTGCTCGCCGCCGGAAAGCGCCGAAACCGGCTTGAAAACGTCCTCGCCCGAGAATTTGAAGGCGCCCAGCCTGTTTCTCGCCTCCTGAACCGGCACGTTTTCGGAGACCACCAGCGTGTCGAGAACGCTCAGATTCGGGTTTTTGAATTTTATTATCTGAGGGAGATAGGCGGCTCTCACAGACGGACCCTTTTTTATATAGCCCGAGTCGGCTTGCTCTTCTCCCATGAGTATCTTCAGAAATGTAGACTTGCCGGTTCCGTTGTCGCCGATGAGCGCTATTCGCTCGCCGCCTTCCATCAGAAGATCCACGCCTGAAAAAAGAGTCCTGCCGTCAAAGCTTTTCGAAAGCCCCTTTATTGCGAGAACCTCGTCGCCCGAAAAATCCTTTTCCCTGAACCTTGCGCTCATGCGCCGCTCGGAATCGGGACGTTCGGTTTTCGCCGTCCGCTCTATTCTTTTCCTGATCGCCTGGGATTTTTTCATCAGGCGCTGATTTCCCGTACCCCACTGGTAAAGCCTGTCCGCGGCCTCGGTAAGCCTTTTTATTTCCTTTTGCTCCTGCTCGTACTTTTTTTGCTGCTCGTCGCGCCTTCTCTGCTTTTCCGCGACGTAAAAGCTGTAGTTGCCGCTGAAAAACTCCGCTCTTCCTTCCGTTATCTCGATTATGCGTCCGACTACCCTGTCAAGGAAAAAGCGGTCGTGGGATATGGCGAGCACTGTTCCTTTGAAGCTGCGGAGGTATTCCTCAAGCCACTCTACGGCCCTTAAATCAAGATGGTTGGTCGGCTCGTCCAGCAGCAGTATATCCGTCCTTTCGAGTATTAGCCTTGCAAGGTTGACCCTGGTCTTCTCTCCCCCGGAAAGGCTGGCGAAAGGCTGGGCCCGCATTTTCCCGTATATTTCAAGGCCGTTTGCGACCCTGTTAACGTCCGTTTCCATTTCATATCCGCCGTACAGCTGAAACTTTGCGATGAGCTCGTCGTACTCCCGAAGCGGCGCTCCGTCGCGGCTTTCCGCCATTTCGGCTTCAAGCTTCTCCATGCGCGACTTTATCGCGTCAAGGCGCGCGTACGCGCTTCTCATTACGTCCTCGGTAGTAAAATTCTCGGGATATACGGGTATCTGCGAGATAAGCCCGATTCGCTTTCCCGTCCCTATCGCTATCGTGCCCTCGTCCGGCTCCGTTTCGCCCGCAAGAAGCTTGAAAAGCGTAGTCTTGCCCGCCCCGTTTTTTCCGAGTATGCCGACTCTCTCGCCCTCAAGCACTTCAAAGCTGAGCCCGTCGAGTACGTTTTTGTTTAATTCGAATGCTTTTACAAGCCCCTGAACTGAAATGTCTGCCATTTTTATCTCCAAACCCGACAAAAAGTGCGGCCGAACCGCACTGGAAAAAATATAGATAACGCCCTAATACAGACCGGCGGGCTCCTAAAAAACGGTGCCGAAAATCCTGTCGCCCGCGTCCCCCAGTCCCGGAACGATATATCCTCGCTCGTTCAGCCTCTCGTCGAGAGCGGCGGCGTATATTTCCACATCCGGGTGATCGCTTTGCAGCTTTTTTACGCCCTCCGGCGCCGCTATGATGCAGACAAGCCTGACGTTTTCGCAGCCGCAGCCCTTTATTCGTCCTATCGCCGCGGAGGCGCTGCCGCCCGTGGCGAGCATCGGATCCAGAAGGAGAACCCGGCTTTGAGAAATATTGGCCGGCAGCTTTCTGTAATAGTCCACCGGCTCGAGCGTCTGCTCGTCCCTGAAAAGGCCTATGTGCCCGACCCTCGCGGACGGCATCAGCCTGAGCGCGCCCTCGAGCATGCCGAGTCCGGCTCTCAGTATAGGCACCGCGGTCACTTCGCAGCCTATAACGGAAACCTCGGCCCTCGACACCGGCGTTTCGACCTGATAATGCCTTAGAGGCAGGTCGCGGGTGGCTTCGTAGCACAGCATAAGAGAAATGTCCGACACCGCTTCCCGGAAATCCCGGAAGCCCGTGTTTTTGTCCCTCATAACCGCCAGCCTGTGCTTTATTGCAGGATGCTCGACGATGTGAAGCTCGGCCATTTTTTTCACTCCCTCGATAATTTTTCGCGCTCCGCCTGAGAAATGCGGAGGTATTCCGGAACGAGCCCGCCTGCGCTGCTGCGCTCGGCTCTCTCCGCCGCCATGGAAACGCCCCATGCGCTCTGGAATCTTATGTTTTCGGGCGCGAGCCTGACATTGACGCCCTTTTCGGTCATATATCTGAAGCAGAGCTCCGCTCCGTCGCCGACAAGCGCATATTTTCTGCCGCTCGCCCTCATCTCCTCCTCGAGAACCGAAAGAGGCACCGCCCTGTCGGGGCAGAGCCGCTTTGGCCTTCCGTTCCGGTTTTCGAAAATCGCATTGTAAACCTCGTTCCTTCTCGCGTCCATGACGGCGCAGATAAGGTCCTCCGTGCCGGAAAGCTGAAAGGCCATGGCCTCCAGCGTCGAAACCCCCGCCGCGGGTATATCCTTCGCCCAGCATATGCCCTTTGCGGTCGCCACCCCTATCCGGACGCCGGTAAACGATCCAGGGCCCTTGGCCACGGCGACAAGTCCTATGTCGTCAT
This sequence comes from Clostridiales bacterium, assembly GCA_029265975.1. Lineage (GTDB taxonomy): Bacteria > Bacillota > Clostridia > Oscillospirales > Oscillospiraceae > DUPK01. The sequence continues at coordinate 7,538 of JAJUGN010000026.1, read as the reverse complement.
AGGAAAGACCCGCGTTTTTAAGCATATCCTCAATGAGGGGAAGCAGCGTCCTGCTGTGGGTAAGCCCGTTATTGATATATGACTGGGCTATTATTTTCCCCTCCTCCGTAACGGCGGCCGAAGCCGGCTTTGCCGAGGATTCTATCGCAAGTATCTTAATTTCCGCCACCTCCGAATTCGGGCAGGTTTTCTATCGTGATTTCCCGAAGGCTTTCTCCGAGGCTCTTTATTCTGATTTTAACGGTATCCTTGTCAAAGGCGTCCTCGACGTTCTCGCTCCACTCAACGGCTATTACCCCGCCGCGGCAGAGGTAATCCTCCCAGCCTATGTCGAACAGCTCCCCGCTGCCGCCCAGCCTGTACATGTCAAAGTGGAAAAGCGGCGTTTCCCCGAGGTATTCGTTTACGATGGTGAATGTCGGGCTTGCGACCCTGGCCCTAAGGCCCATTCCGGAGGCAAGTCCCCGTACAAGCGCGGTTTTACCGGCTCCCAGGTCTCCGTAGAGAGCTATCACCATACCCGGGCGCGCGCAGGCAGCCAGTCTGCTCCCAAGCGCCTCCGTCTCCTTTTCGCTTTCGGTATATATTGTCATAATGCTCCTCTCCGGTTTGTGCTGTCTAAATAATACCACCTTTTCAGCTTTTATAAAAGCGCAAAATAAAAATATGATTTACTAAAAACATCAAAAATGATAGAATAGTTCGAAAAGCAACACAAAATACCTTAAGGAGCCTAAATAGTGAAAAACATTCTCGGCATGATCAGGGAATATATATATATTGCCCTTTCAAGGGCAAAGCGGGATCTCAAGTCGCTTAGATTCAGGGACGTGCTGCGTTATATGAGGCGCGCCTTTCTCGCGGCGGCAAACTACCTGAGCAAGGCGGATTTCATACTGCTGTCTCTGATTGTAATATGCACTATATTCGGTACGGTGATAATCTCCAGCGCCACTAAGAGCTTCCACACGAACCAGTATGTCTACATACAGGTATCGGCGCTGTTTCTCGGCATAATTGCCTTTGTAGTTTTCTCCCTCATTGATCTTGACCTTATCGCGGACCGCTGGCCCTACGTCTTCGCCTTCAATATCCTGTTCCTTTTCACTCTGGTAATCTGGGGCGTCGAGGGCGGAACGGGAAACCGCGCCTGGCTGCGCTTCGGAGCCATAGGCATACAGCCCGCCGAGGTAGTGAAAATAACCTTCACGATACTGCTTTCAAAGCAGCTCGCTTTTCTCGGCTCCTACAACCTCAACGCTCCCATGTCCATAGTCCAGCTTGCCGGCCACTTTGCCGTTATGTTCGGCGTGATAATCCTTGTTTCCGGCGACCTCGGCTCCGCGCTCGTCTACCTCGTGATATTCATAATAATGCTTTTCGTCGCGGGAGTCCGCCTCCGGTGGTTCGGGCTGGGAATCGCTCTTTTCGGGGGCCTGTCCCCGATAGTGTGGAACCGTTTTCTCGGAGAATACCAGAAGCAGCGCATACTCGCCCCATATTTCCCGAAGCTTGTCGACCCGTCGGGCCTCGGCGTAACCTGGCAGACGAACCAGAGCAAGATTGCGCTGGCGTCAGGCGGCTTCATGGGGCAGGGGCTTTATCAGGGCGTCCAGTCGCAGACCGGCTCTCTGCCCTCCAAGCATGCGGACTTCATATTCGCCGTCGCCGGCGAGGAGCTCGGCCTTGTCGGCTGCCTGATAATCATTTTGCTGCTCACGGCGGTAATACTCCGCTGCATCTACGTCGGATTAAAGTGCAACAACTTCAAGGGCATGCTCGTCTGCATGGGCTTTGCGGGCATGCTTATCTTCCAGGCCTTCGAAAACATAGGAATGTGCATAGGCCTCACGCCCGTCGTCGGTCTTACCCTTCCGTTTTTCAGCTACGGCGGCTCGTCAATAATGACTCTGTTTGCCTCCATGGGCGTGGTGTCCGGTATCTGGACACGGCGAAACCCCGGGCGGCGCAACTATTCTTCAGTCGAATATTAATTTGCCGGGAGGAATTTATATGCCGGACGCGATAGTTTACGAATCGAACACGGGCTTCACCAGGAAGTACGCCGAGCTTATAGCCCGCTTCACGGGGCTTCCCTGCTACGCGCTGCGCGAAGCGGAGCGCTCGCTGGAAAAGGGCCGCCGCGTCATTTTTCTGGGCTGGCTCCGCGCGGGAAAAATAGTCGGGCTCCAAAAGGCGCAGAGCCGCTTCAGCATAGCGGCCGTCCTCGGAGTGGGCATGCGGGCGCAGACGCCTGAGGCGCTCTCCGATTTGAAAGCGCAGAACAAGCTCGCTTCACTGCCTGCTTTTTATCTTCGCGGAGGCATGGACATCCAGAGGATGAGCGGTATTAACAGGCTGATGATAAAGCTTGCCGCGGCCATAATGTCCCGAAAAGCGCCCAAGGACGATCCCGAGGCGATGGAGTCCTTTGACATGCTGAGAAACCCGAAGGATTTCGTATCCCGTGAGAATCTGGGGGAGTTTCTTGAATGGTACAGGGGAATTAAAGCCTGATGCCCGACTATACGCTTATACGCTCAAACCGCAGGTCGTTGTCGATTGAAATAACCGAAGGGCCGTCCGTCACGGTGAGAGCCCCTCTGCTGCTTCCGCGCCGCGAGATAGACCGCTTTGTGGAAAGCCGGTCCGAATGGATAGAAAAGCACCTCCAGAAGCAGAGGGAAAGGCAGGCGGCGAAAGCGGAGCTTGGCGAGCAGGACATAGCGGAGCTGAAGAAGCGGGCGGCTGAATATCTGCCCGCGAGGACGGCATATTTTGCCGAGAGGATGGGGCTTTTTCCGACCGGGGTCAGAATAACCTCCGCAAAATCGCGTTTCGGCAGCTGCAGCCCCAAAAACGGCATCTGCTACTCATGGCGGCTCATGCTGTACCCCGAAGCCGCGATAGATTACGTCGTCGTCCACGAACTTTCTCATATAGCGCAGAAAAACCACGGCAGGGCGTTTTACGCGCTTGTGGCCTCGGTGCTTCCCGATTACAGGGAGCGGAGAAGGCTTCTTAAAAATTTCTGATATTGGCGCAAGGCGTCAAAGATGAGCATTTGCCCGGCGGGAGTCAATCCCGCCGGGCAATATTTTTCCCCTGCCAGGTATCCTTTTCCGCCATTGCCTTGTCAATCGATCCCAGCACCCTGATTTTATCCCTGCTCCACAGCGGCGAGACGAGGGTCCTTTTATCTCCGTCGCCCGTTATCCGCTCTATGACCGTCTCGGGCGGCAGCACCTCAAGCTGCCCTACCGCGACGCCGACGTAGGCTTCAAGCGTCATCGGCTCGTACGCTCCCTCAAGATAAAGGCGCTCCAGCGCCGTGCCCCTTATCACATGAAGCAGCTGCAGCTTCACGGCGTCCGGGAGCAAAAGACCCAGCTTTCGCGCGCTCTCGACCATCATCTCCTCATCCTCGCCCGGCAAGCCGTTGATAAGGTGGACGCAGGTTCTTATACCCCTTGCCTTCAGCTCGTAAAAAGCCCTCTCGAACTCATCGAAGGTGCTGCAGCGGTTGATTCTTTCCGCTGTTTTTTCGTGGACGGTTTGGAGTCCGAGCTCTACGGTGAGAAAGGTCCTTTCCGAAAGCTCGCCCAGATATCTGAGCACCTCTCCGGGCAGGCAGTCTGGCCGGGTCGCTATCGAAAGGCCCGATACTCCCTCGCAGCCGAGCGCGGCCTCATAAAGCTCGCGCAGCCTGGAAAGCGGCGCGTAGGTGTTCGTGTGCGCCTGAAAGTAGGCGACGGCGCTCGCACCTGGGTCTTTCCTCCGGATGCGCTCAAGCTCCATTTCAAGCTGCTTCCTCAGCTCCAGAGCGGGCGCGGCGGTGAAATACCCGCTGCCGCCGCTGCAGAAGACGCAGCCGCCGTACCCCCTGCTCCCGTCTATGTTCGGGCAGGTGAATCCCGCGTCGAGAACCGCCTTCCGCGAGTTTATGCCGCGCTTTCTATTGTAATATGACAGGGTATGGTAGCGCTTGTTGTCGTCCGAATACGGAAAAGGGTTCATAAAGGCCTCTCCAGAGCATTACTGACATTCATTTTTTACATTATAGCACGATTAAAATCGGTTTTGGCGGAAAAACTAGTCTCAGAATTTATAAAGGAGATGTTGCATGAATCCGTTTGAACAAAAACCGATGAACATCGACGATACCATTATGGACTGGGCCACTGTATATCCCAAGCCCTACGACAAGAAGACCGTAGACCCATACACTAAACTGCGCATAATCCTTATGAACGGCGTCGAGGTGGAATGCGCGCTTTTCAAGCATCAGTTCCACAGAAACTGCTACGACAACGACCTGCGCCGCGAGCTTGCGCTTTCAAGGCGCGTCGAACAGCAGCAGCAGAAGCATATTAACTGGCTCAAGCCACTTGACGAAACGCAGCTTGAAACAACGATAGGCTACGAGCATGTCGCCGTGGACCTCACCGCCTGGCTTGCCCAGAACGAGCCGGACTCCTACGTCAGGCAGGCGCTGGACTTCGCTCTGCTGGAGGATTTCGACCACCTTTACCGCTACTCCAACCTTCTTGATCTCGATTCGCAAATTCCTTCCCAGCAGCTCGTGAAAAGCTATGTCGACATCACGCCCGGGCGTCCGACCATAGCCGAGCACAGGCACCCCTTCGACTCCGTAAAGAATCCGACCGATTTCTCAAAGGCGGATATCAGAACGAAGCTTAATACGCTCATAATCACCTCGGGCGAACAGCAGACCATGAACTTCTATATGAACGTCGGCAACGCCTACCACAACGACCTCGGGCGCCAGCTTTATCTGGAGATAGGCATGATAGAGGAGCAGCACGTTTCCCATTACGGCTCGCTGCTCGACCCCAGAGCCACCTGGCTGGAAAACCTGCTTCTGCACGAGTATATGGAGTGCTACCTTTATTATTCGTTCTACGAGGACGAAAGCTGCCCGAATACGAAGGCCGTCTGGGAGCTGCATTTGAATCAGGAGATCGCCCATCTGCACAAGGCGGCCAGCCTCCTTATGAAATACGAGGCCAAGGACTGGCGGCAGGTGGTGGGAAACGGCTCCTTCCCCTCTCTGCTCAAGTTCCGCGACACGCGGGATTATGTACGCAGGATCCTCGGCTCGCAGATACTGCTCACCGCCGACAGGGAGAGCTATAAAAACGTCACGGAGCTTCCTCCGGAACACGACTTTTTCCGCTACCAGCGTATAGTGAACCGCGACGTTGAGAAGGTCGCGAGCCACGCGGCAGTTTCGCAGCACCAGCGCAAATTCGGAGTGGACTACCGTGCGGAGTCCCAGCCGAACCCTGTAAAGGAGCTTGCCGACAGGAGCATCGACAACACTGAAATAGCCCGCACAGCGAAAGCGGCCGCTCAGGCGGTACGCTGAAAAAAACAAGAGACGGTCCAATTTGAACCGTCTCTAAGACTGTCAAAAAAGCCCAAAGGGCTTTTTTGACAAGGGGGCTGCTTGACGGCCGCTCTGCTGCGCCCGTCATGAGAGGTGTCATTTCCGACGTACACGCCGCCGGAAATGACAAAATCGACTTTGTTTCCGCCATTCGTGGCGGAAATTCTGCGAAGCTTTTTTGCTGTAAACAAGTTTTTCGACAAGCTGAGAGACGGTCCAATTTGAACCGTCTCTTTTGTTTCAGTCAGCTCATAAGCAATGCTATTACCGCTCCCAGAGCGCCCCCCGCAAGCACCTGCGACGGGGTATGTCCCACAAATTCCTTGAGCTTCTCCTCAAAATATACTTCGCTGTTCATCTCGTTGATCGCCATCGTCATTTTGTTGAGCAGTTTGGACTGCTTTCCGGTTTCGAGACGAACTCCCATGGCGTCATGCATGACTATTACGGCGAGTATTGCGGATATTGCGAACTGGAAAGACGAAAGCCCGTAACTCAATGCGCTCGAAAAAGCCACCGCGCTCACCGTCGCTGAATGTCCGCTTGGCATTCCGCCGTCTCCGACGAGCCTCCTCGGCTCGAATTTTTTGTTGATCGCGGTGTAAATCGCGGCTTTGAGAATCTGAGCCAGAGCCCATGCCACAAGGCCGCTGATAAGCACTCTGTTATTTAAGACCTGGTCCAACAGGTTCATGTTATTATCAGCCTCAGTATGTAAATTATTTTGACTTATGTGATAATAATAGCATCTTTTTTTTATCGCCGCAATTGTAAATTCAGTAATTTGTGCATTTAATCAAAAAATCCGTTTCTCGTCCTGGACAAGCCTTCGCGCACGAAAGCACGGACGGTCGTTGTACCTGAGCCGGAATATTAGCGTTTAGAAAGCCTTTCCTCGAGCCAGGCGAGCACGTCGGCATATACCTCTTTTCGGTTAGTCTCGTTGAGCACCTCATGCCTCGCCCCGGGATATAGCCGCAATGTGACGTCTGTGCAGCCTGCGCCGAGGAAGGCCCGCCGGGCCGCCCCTGCCCCTTTTCCCATATCTCCGACTGCGCATTTCTCTCCCGAAACGAAAAGCACAGGCAGATCCTTATCCATCCTCTCAAGGTTCCTCTTGTCCTGAATGTACTTTATTCCGCGAAGCATCTCCCCGAAAAGCTCCGCCGTGGGTATGTGACCGCAGAACTCATCCGCCATGCGGGCCTTTATGATTTCCTCGTCCCTCGTGAGCCAGTCCACCGGCGTCGCGGGGGATTTAAACTTTTTATTGTAGGCGCCGAAGCACATGCCGTCCAGTATTTTGCTCCTGCCCCTTATCCCCAGCCTCACGCCCTCCAGCCGAGACAGGAGTATTCCCATATTGAGCGCAAGCGCGGATGTCTGCCCTGTTCCGCTCAGTATCGCGCCCTGAAGCTCGTTCGGGTAGCGAATGAGAAAGGTTCTCGTCAGAAAGCTACCCATGCTGTGTCCAAGCAGAAAGTAAGGCAGCCCCGGATACGATTTTTTGACCGAGAGCGACAGCGAGCGCATATCGTCTACAACGTGCGTCCAGCCATCCTCTCCGCCGAAAAAGCAGAAGTCGTCCGCGCCCTTGGCGCTGCGTCCGTGCCCCAGATGGTCGTTCCCAACCGCAAGAAAGCCGTGTCCCGCCATAAAGCGCGCAAATTCGTCATATCGTTTTATGTGCTCGTCCAGACCGTGGGCAATCTGCAGCACCGCCCGGGGCTTTCCTTCCGGCAGCCACTCGCATACATAGATGCTGTCCTTTCCGTTTCCCGACGCGAAAGTATATTCGCGGCTTGTAATCACAAGAAACGCCCCCTCATTTTGAAGCTTTCAGGCCAAACCGATTTCCCTATCCCAATAATAATGCAAAGCAAAAAACAATTCAACTCCCCTTTCGAATGAGGAGTTGAATTGTTTCAGACTGTCGAAAAAGCCCAAAGTGCTTTTTCGACAAGGGGGGCATGACGGACGCTCTGCCGCGCCCGTCATGAGAGGTGTCATTTCCGACGTACACGCCGCCGGAAATGACAGATTTGACTTTTTTCCGCCATTCGCGGCGGAAATTCTGCGAAGCTTTTTGCTGTAAACAAGTTCTTTGACAAGCTCGTTGAATTGTCGG
>JAJUGN010000053.1 GCA_029265975.1 Clostridiales bacterium | reverse complement strand
GCTCAGCTTGTCGAAGAATTTGTTTACAGCAAGAAAGCCTCGCAGAATTTCCGCCACGAATGGCGGAAAAAAGTCAAATCTGTCATTTCCGGCGGCGTGTACGTCGGAAATGACACCTCTCATGACGGGCGCGGCAGAGCGTCCGTCATTAAGCCCCCTTGTCAAAAAAGCCCTTTGGGCTTTTTTGACGGTCTGGAGTGCGGACAGATTGTCCGCACCCTTTTTTGACGTTTTCAGGGCTAGTCGGATTTTCTGAGGCGTCTCATAAAATCCATGAGCTGCCGCGGGAAGATAAGAAGCGCCGCGGGAAGGAGTATAGTTAATATCCGGCCGGGCAAAGTGTTGATAAGCAGTATCACCGTACCCAGAATACGGTTGCCCGCGAAAAAAATCCCGTAAATCTTGCTGCGGCTCACGGTTTCCTTGAGGGAGCCGGGGCTGTAAAGTATAGGATATTTAAGGTAATCCACTATAAGCTTGTCGTCCCTGACTTCCGTGACCTTCATAACCGAAATTTCAGTACTCTCCGGACTGCTTTTGAACAGCACGACGTCGCCTGCACTTATCGGATATTGAGAATCTATTTTCTTGAATACAGCGAGGTCGTTTTTATATATGAGCGGCTCCATTGTCGCCGACCTGAAGACGTAGGGCATATAGCCGAAAAAAGAAAACTCTCCTGACGATGAATACAGTGAAGCGGTCAGTATTACGGAATTGCAAAGCAGGGAGACAAAGAGAACAAATGCCAGCAGGGTCTGCACAAGAATTGCCGGAAGGGACTTTCTCCTGGCGTCCTCAAGCTCGTCGGGGCCGATAAAAACGCGCTCTCCGTACCTTATTACGCCTCCGATTTCATTTTTGAGCAAATAATAGCCTGATTTTTTCCTTAGAGCAGAATAAATGAAAAAGGGCATGATAAAAACGAGCGCAGCCCTGACAGCGCCGTACGGCGAAATACGGGGCGAAAACAGGTTCGAAACGCTCAGCATCAGATTTCCGTCCCCGATGATACCGAAATATCCCAGCGCAAGTTTAAGCGCCCAGTCTAGAATAAAAGCCGATAAAAATATAATCCTGGTATTTTTTTTGCCGCCGCCGGAAGCAAGCGACGCAAAAATCATCAGCTCCGTATAAAGCAGCACGCCGAAGGCCCCTGAAATGAAAAAAGAAAGGATATACGTCGGCGTAAAATAATAGTTCAAGGCGCCCGAAACGGCAGAGGCGATCGCAAAGCCGGCGGCGTAAACGAAAAGAGCCGCGGAAATTGAAACGACGGTTTTGAAGAACAGTATTCTGCTCGTCTTGTAGCCCATCTTTGAAAGGAGATACCACTTGTTGCCCTTGAATTCGGACAGGACTCCCGCGTCGGGCTTCGCAATCAGCCGGACGGCAAATAGAACGAACGCGGTCAGGTTGAAGGAGTACATGACCGAGAAGGTGCCGGGCGTAGTGAAATCGGCAATGTATTCCGGCAGCGCGGTTTCAAACGCAAGCTGGAGCAGCATGTGCACGCCGAAAGTCGAAAGCGCAAGAATGACGCACATGACAAACAGTCTCCGGCTCCCCGAGAGGCCGTCCAGATATGAACGTCTCAGCTCCTTTTTAAACAGTCTTTCTCTGTATATCATATCGCTCCATAAGCTCCTCAAAGGAGTTCTCCACTCTTCCGGGGTTGACCCTCACAGACTCCGGCGTGAGCCTGTTTTCTGCCAGAAGGGAGTAGAAGTCTTCGATTTTGAGCTGCTTGTCCGTGTAATTGTATAAATACAGGTTTTCTCCGGATACTTTTATCCGCCAGCCGGGGAGCAGACAGGAAAGCATCCTCGCGAGCACCTGCGGATTGCTGTCCCTGAGTATGAATGCGACCTTGTCCGCGTATTTGTTCAGCTCTTCTACGCTGCCGCAGAATATCGGTTCGCCTCTGCATATGAATAGCGTGTTGTCGCATACCATTCCAATAAGCTTGGGCTGCATGGCGGCGATAACGGCTGTTTTGCCAAGGTAGCGGATACGGTTCGCTATGTTTGCCATAATGGCGATTTCGGCCTGTGAAAAGGTGTAGGCCGTAAAATCGCAGACTATCAGCCTGGAGCCCGATTCCGAAGCGATAAGCAGCTCGAGAAGTATTTTTTCAGTGTCGTACAGGTCGGAAATACTGCTGAGCGCAATATAGCCCATGCCAACGTTCTCGAGCAGCCTCAGCATTTTTGCCTGCCTCTCCGCATCCGCGAAGAACCTGAGAGCCGCAGCGGTCGCGAACACAAGCTGCTCAAGCACGGTTTTGCCGGGATAGAGCATTTCGTGCGTGTCGATGTAGAAAATGTGCGGCGTGATACGTCGTTTTTTTGTTATCGTTCCCATAGGACCGAGCTGGCAGAGCCCCTCGCTGTAACCGCGCATATTACCTATAACCTGAGTCAGCAGACGCGCCGAATTCAGCTCGTTTGAACTTATGCCCCATATTTCCCTTGCCGAAACGGTAAGGTTTACATTACGGAACAGAGGACTCAGCTCGCCGCTGCGGGGATCCCTGAGCTGCTCCTCTGAGGAAACGCCCTGCATAAACACTGCGATATTTTCTTTTTTATCGCCGTCTATCGACTCATAAGCCTTGAGAGCAAAGTCCCGGAAGCTGCTTTTCGCGCCGGCTTCCGCTTCAAAGCTGTTTTTCAGATTATCCCGCACGAGCGTTCCTCCTTCCGCAGAAAGGCGTTATGGGCTGACCAGGGGAATTTTAATAATTAAAACCGCTTCGATTCTGTCCGGAGAAAGTGTTTCGGAAACGGAGCCTGTTTCCGGATTGTCGGCATTGACTCTGTATGTCCTTTTTTCGTCCGAATACCCGGACGCCTCCGAAATCCTGAGCGTAGATATTCCGCCTTCGGAGTCGTAAAAGGTGACGACGGCTCCGGGGCCGAGCGGCGGAAGGTATTCCGGCGAGCGCGACAATATTACGCTGCCGCGGGGCAGGGAGGGGGACATGGCATCGGTCCGAAGCGAATACAAATAAAAACCAAAAAGGCTCCTGACCCTTCCGGTGCTCTTTGCTATCATTATCTGGGCCGTTACGGACACGAGTAATATGATAAGAAGCGCGAGAACAAAGCCGCCGATATTTTTAAGGATTCTTTTTTTCCTCAGCCTTGCGAGGCGTTTGGGGTCAGAGGCCTTCTCAAGCTCTTTTTTCATAGCTTCAAGCTGCTCGGGCGTCGTAAGCCCCCTGCGCGGCTCCTCCATATGCTTGCACCCCCGGACTAAAATAACGGAAATAAAATACCTGCAGGACAGCGCTTATTATATTATAAGCGGCCGAAACTGTAAAGTTTTTGCGCCAATTTTGCCTGCGCGCAGATAGAATCGAAGCCCTCCGGATTGGCGCCGGAGGGCTTTGTTATCAGTCCTTATGGGTTTCGCGAAGCGCCCTGCGGCGTATTTTCCCGTTCGTGGTTTTCGGAAGCTCGGGGACGAATTCCACAATTCTCGGGTATTTGTAAGGAGCGGTGTGCTCTTTAACGTATTCCTGGACTTCCTTCTTAAGCTCCTCGCTGCCCGTTTTGCCCTTTACGAGCACTATGCTGGCCTTGACCACCATTCCCCTGGTTTCGTCGGGAACGCCGGTGACGGCGCACTCGAGGACATAGGGGAGCTCCATTATTACGCTCTCTATCTCAAAGGGACCTATACGGTATCCGGAGGACTTTATTACGTCGTCTGTGCGGCTCACATACCAGTAAACGCCGTCCTCGTCGCGCCAGGCCATGTCGCAGGTGTGGTAGACGTTGTTGTTCCATACCTCGCGGGTTTTCTCCGGCTCGTTGTAATAGCCCGAGAAAAGCCCGGGCGGTATGCCCTTGTCGGTGCGGATCACTATCTCGCCGACCTCGCCGACCTTTGCAGGCTTGCCCTCAAGATTTATTATGTCCATGTCATACATGGGGGAGGGCCTTCCCATCGAGCCCGGCTTTGGCTCCGAGCCTACAAGGTTTGCTATCGACAGGGTTGTTTCCGTCTGGCCGAAGCCTTCCATGATTTTCAGCCCCGTGGCCGCCCTGAACTGGTGCCAGACTTCAGGGTTAAGAGCCTCGCCTGCGGTGGTGGCGTACTTTATCGAGCTGAGGTCGTATTTCGAGAGGTCTTCCTTTATGAAGAACCTGTACATGGTCGGAGGCGCGCAGAAGGTTGTGATGTTGTGCTCCTTAAACAGGGGGAGGATGTCGGAGGCCTCGAATTTGTCGAAGTCGTAGGTAAACACGGCGGTCTCGCACATCCATTCGCCGTATATCTTGCCCCATACCGCCTTGCCCCAGCCGGTGTCGGAAATCGTGAAGTGCAGGCCGTTCGGGTCGGCGTTGTGCCAGTATCTCGCGGTAATGATGTGCCCGAGAGGGTAGGCATAGGATTGCACCGCTATCTTGGGCTGTCCCGTCGTGCCGGAGGTGAAGTACATCAGCATCGGATCGTCTATTTTCTGCCCCTCAGGACGCTCGAAGGTGTCCGGGAAATTCTCGACCTCCGAATCGAAATCCCGGTAACCGTCGACCTTGCCGTTCACCGTGATCTTTATCTCAAGCGTCGGGGCGTTTACCGAGCCTTCGTCGAGATGCTTCGGTATATCGTTGTCGGTTGTGCAGATTGCGGCCTTTATTCCCGCGGCGTTGAGGCGGTAATCAAAGTCGTGGGGCGTGAGAAGGTTGCTCGCCGGTATTGCGATGGCGCCAATTTTGTGAAGGGCGTTGAGAATGAACCAGAACTGATAGTGGCGCTTCAGCACAAGGATGACCTTGTCGCCCCTCCTTATGCCGAGAGACTGAAGGTAATTTGCCGCCTTATTCGAGTATCTGGAAATATCCGAATAGGTGAAAACGCGCTTTTCCTTCTTCTTTGAGAGCCAGAGCATGGCGGTCTTGTCCGGGCACTTCTTGGCAAGCTCGTCCAAAACGTCGAAAGCAAAGTTGAAGTTTTCGGGCGCGTTGAACTTCATGTCCTTTAGGAAGCCGTTTTCATCAAGGGTTTCGGTCACAAACTTTTTGTATATAAGAGAATCCGCGCCGCTGGTGTGCGCCGATAGATCATATGGCTTGTAATCGTCTTCTGCGCTTGCCCCCTTTATAACGACCGAGATGAACGTGCAGTCCTCTCCGCCTATCGCCACCATTCCGTGCGGGATGCCGGCGTTATAGTAAAGGCTGTCGCCGACTCCGAGTGTTTCAACATGGGTGTCTATCTGCACCCTGAGCCTGCCGGAAAGAACATAGTTGAGCTCCTGGCCGGAGTGGGTGGAAAGAGCGATGGGCCTTTCTTCAAGCTCGCGGCTGTACTTTGCCGTGACGACAAACGGGTCCGCAAGACGGTTTTTCAGAAGCGGGGCTATGTGCTGGTAATCAAATCCCTCGCGCCGCTTTATCGGCATGCCCTCGCCCGCGCGCGAGAGCGTATACTTTGAAAGCTTCGGCATGTCGCCCATTACAAGCTCTGAAATGTCGATTTTGAAGCGCGAGGCGCATTTGTGGAGGAAGGTAAAGGAAAAATCCTTCGAGCCGCTCTCCATTTCGAGGTATTCCGGCTCCGAAATGCCGGTTACGCTTGCCATTTCCGCCGTGGATATGTTCATAACGCTTCGCAGTTCCCTGATTCTTTCCGCCATCATTTGGTTTTCGTTCATTTTTACTCCTCCAGTCGATTTCAGCAAAAAAGTCTTGCGGCGTTTGCCGCAAGACCCGTTCAACATAACCTTGTTTCCACTCAGGCTTTGTTAAGCTCGCTTTCAGCACAACGCAACGGAACACTATTAATAATAATAATGCCGACGATAATAATTATAGCAATTGTGCCAAAAGAAAACTGAAGCATGGCTGCCTCCGTGACAATATTTTTTTAATAATAGCACAGAAGCGCAATATTGTCAATCGTACCGGAGGCTTTTGCCCGGATTTTATGGCTGAAAGACCAAAAAATTGTAGCTTTTAACCACAAATGAAATTGAAAGGAAAAAATAATTCATTTTTATTAATAAATTTAGAAAATAGCACTGCGCGGGTTGCATTTTTGCAGGAAGCCTATTATAATATTGTAAAGATAAAAACAGCGCTGGAGGGTTTAGAATGAAACCATTATCCAAAGCGGCATCAGAGGTGCGCGCTTCGACAACTTTGGCAATCGACAGCCTCGCAAAAAAGCTCAAAAGCGAGGGCGCCGACATAATAGGCTTCGGGGCGGGAGAGCCGGATTTTCAGACTCCGGACAATATACGGGCGGCCGGAATAAAGGCCATCGAAAAGGGCCTTACAAAGTATACTCCTGCGGCCGGGACCGAGTCCCTTCGCAAAGCCGTCTGCAAACGCCTTAAAGAGGATTGCGGACTTGAATATGATCCCTCCGAAATTGTTGTCGCGAGCGGTGCAAAGCATAACGTCTTTGTTTCGCTTGTTGCGCTCACAAATCCCGGAGATGAGATTATCCTTCCGTCGCCGTACTGGGTCACTTACTACGAAGCCGTAAAAATGGCCGGGGGAGTGCCGGTTATCGTCGACGCAGATGAAAAGGCGGGCTTCAAAATCACCGCCAGGCAGCTTGAGGACGCAGTTAGCGATAAAACCAAGGCTCTTATACTGAACAACCCGTCGAATCCGACCGGTATGCTCTATTCCCGTAAAGAGCTCGAGGCCATAGCGGAGGTTTGCAAAAAGCATGACCTCTATGTCATCTCGGACGAGATATACTACAAGCTGGTGTACGACGGAAAAGAGTTTGTCAGCTTCGCTTCTCTAAGCGAGGACGCGAGGGAGCGCACTATCGTCATCAACGGAGTGTCAAAGACATATGCGATGACCGGGTGGCGCATAGGTTATACCGCCTCAAACAAGCAGCTTGCAAAAATAATGGGCAACTACCTGAGCCATTCCACAAGCGCGCCCAGCACCATTTCCCAGTATGCCGCGGAGGAGGCGCTTTTAGGCGACCAGTCAAGCGTCGAGGAAATGCGTAAGGTGTTCGAGAAGCGACGCAATCACATAGTCGCCCGCGTAAACGCGATCGACGGGGTAAGCTGCATTGTTCCCGACGGCGCCTTCTACATCATGATGAATGTTGAGAAGCTAGTCGGAAAGACCATAGCGGGCACCTACATCAAGGACGGCGATGATTTTGCGATGGCGCTTCTTGAAAAGGGGGGCGTCGCCGTCGTGCCGTGCAGCGGCTTCGGTGCGCCGAATTATGTTCGCTGGACCTATGCCGCCTCCATGGAGGACATAGACGAGGGCATGAACAGGCTTGAGAAATTTATAAAAGGTATAGAAAAATAGAAGAATACGGTTTATAATTGACGCGGGGCGCTTTTCGCCCCGCGTCAGCATTGTAAGGAGGGGTTCATATCAGCAGGAGTTCATACGAAAGCCCGTTTTCGTCGAGATATGCAAGCGACGAGATGCTGTATCTGTTTTCGCCGGACAAGAAGTTTTCGACATGGCGCAAGCTATGGGTCGCCCTGGCGAGAGCGGAGAAGGAGATGGGGCTGAATATAAGCGAAGAACAGATTTCAGAGATGGAATCGCATTTATACGACATAGATTACGACTATGCGGCCAAAATGGAAAGCGAGCTGCGGCACGACGTCATGGCGCACGTCCACGCATACGGGAAGGTTTGTCCGAAGGCAATGCCAATAATCCATCTCGGCGCCACAAGCTGCTATGTGACCGACAACACCGATATTATCATAATGCGCGAGGCCCTTATTATAGTGAGGGACAAGCTTGTAAAGGTCATCCACAGGCTTTCAAGCTTTGCCGACAAGTACAAGGACCTGCCGACGCTCGGCTTTACGCATTTTCAGCCGGCGCAGCTCACAACAGTCGGGAAACGGGCTTCGCTATGGATAAACGATCTGCTCATGGATCTGAATGAAGTCGAGCACAGGATAGATTCCATGAAGCTCCTCGGTTCAAAAGGCACAACGGGTACACAGGCGAGCTTTATGGAGCTTTTTGACGGGGACGAGGAGAAGGTAAAGAAGGCTGAGCAGCTCATTTCCGCGGAAATGGGGTTCGCGGGTGCAGTACCCGTTTCCGGGCAGACATATTCGAGAAAGACCGACTACTTTGTCCTTTCCGCGCTTTCCGGCATAGCGCAGAGCGCAGGGAAGTTCGCTACCGATATGCGGCTGCTTGCCCATCTGAAGGAGCTCGAGGAGCCTTTCGAGGGGAAGCAGATCGGCTCGTCTGCGATGCCGTACAAACGCAACCCGATGCGATGCGAGCGGATCTGCGCGCTGGCGAGGTATGTTTTGGCGGATGCAATGAACCCTGCGATGACCGCTTACAACCAATGGCTGGAGCGCACGCTGGACGATTCCGCGAACCGGCGCATCTCGGTTTCCGAAGCGTTCCTCGCGGTGGACGCGATATTGAACATATATATGAACATCGCCTCGAACATAAAGGTTTACGAAAAGGTGATAGAAAAGCACGTCCTCGAGGAGCTGCCTTTTATGGCGACCGAAAATATAATGATGAGCGCAGTCAAGCGCGGAGGTAACCGTCAGGAGCTTCACGAGCGCATAAGGCTGCATTCCGTGGCTGCCGGCAAGACGGTCAAGGAAGAGGGGAAGCCCAATGATTTGATCGACAGGATAGCGGGGGATCCCGTTTTCGGGCTTACGAGAGATGAGATTCTGGCGGACCTCCGTCCCGAAGCCTATACGGGACGCTCGGCCTCGCAGGTTTCAGAGCTGCTGCGAGATTATGTCGCACCGGTTTTGGAACGCTATTCGGACCGTCTTTCTGAAAAGGATACCGAGCTGAAAGTATAAAAATATACGGAGGAAGAACATGGAGCGCAAGGATAAAATTAATTACTATCTCGACATTGCTGATTCGGTGCTTCTCAGGTCTACCTGCCTTCGCCGGCGATACGGGGCCATCATCGTAACAAACGACGAGATTATTGCCACAGGCTACAACGGGGCTCCCAGGGGACGGAAAAACTGCATAGACACGCAGTTTTGCACCAGGGAGTCGCTCAATATACCCAGCGGGCAGCGCTATGAGCTCTGCCGCAGCGTTCATGCCGAAGCAAACGCGATAATCTCGGCTTCCAGAAACGAAATGATGGGCGGGACGCTATATCTGTCCGGGCGAAACAGCAAAACCGGGGAAATCCTGTCCGATACAACTCCCTGCTCCATGTGCCGGAGGCTAATAATAAACGCGGGGATTACCCGCGTCATATGCCGGGTCGGAGAAAACGAATATACCGTCACCAGCGTCCGCGACTGGGTTTTCAACGATGACTCGGCGCAACAGACAGAACTTTGAAATATGGGGTAGGAATAAATGAATCTTACGTTTTTCGGCGCGGACAGGTCCGTGACTGGCAGCTGCCATTGTGTGGACGTTAACGGAAAGCGCATACTGATAGATTGCGGTATGCAGCAGGGGAGAGACGAGATTGACAACAGCGTTTTCCCTTTCAATGCCGCGGATGTGGATTTTGTAATTGTCACCCACGCGCATATCGACCATTCGGGAAGGCTGCCGCTGCTTTACAAGAAGGGTTTCAAAGGCGTGATTTACGCCACTAGATTAACAGCGCAGCTTCTCTCGATCATGCTCCTTGACAGCGCGCACATACAGGAAAGCGAGGCCCAGTGGCAGAACCAGAAAAGCAGGCGCTCGGGCTCGCAGCTGAAGGAGCCTCTGTATACCATCGAAGACGTCATGAACTGCATGCAGCTTGTAAAAACCTACGACTATGAAACGCGTTTCAAGGTGACGGACGGAGTCGAGTGCCGGTTCGCGGACGCAGGACACCTTCTTGGCTCAGCTATGATAGAGCTTTGGCTGACAGAGGGTCAGATTACGAA
This sequence comes from Clostridiales bacterium, assembly GCA_029265975.1. Lineage (GTDB taxonomy): Bacteria > Bacillota > Clostridia > Oscillospirales > Oscillospiraceae > DUPK01. The sequence continues at coordinate 2,465 of JAJUGN010000053.1, read as the reverse complement.
AAAAATCGTTTTTTCCGGCGACATAGGAAATAAAAACAAGCCTATTATAAAAGACCCTTCTTTCATCAAAGAGGCTGACTATGTTGTGACAGAAAGTACATACGGCGACAGGAACCACGAGGGCGAGGGCGAATATACGTCGGAGCTTGCGGAGATTCTAGATCAAACCTTTGCCAAAGGCGGAAACGTCATTATACCCGCATTCGCCGTAGGACGCACACAGGAGCTGCTCTACTACTTCCGCATTATAAAGGAACAGCAAATGGTCAAGACAAATCCGAACTTCGAGGTGGTCGTAGACAGCCCTCTTGCCAAGCAGGCGACTGAAATATACAGCGGCGACCTGACGGGATATGCCGACTGCGAGGCCATGGAGGCGGAATGCCACGGCGAGAACATCCTCAAGTTTCCGAACCTGAGGCTCAGCCATTCTACGGAGGAATCGAGGGCGCTTAACCTTGACATGACGCCGAGGGTTATAATATCGGCCAGCGGAATGTGCGACGCGGGACGCATCAGGCACCATCTCAAGCACAACCTTTGGCGCCCGGAATGCACGGTGGTGTTCGTCGGCTTCCAGGCGGTGGGCTCGTTCGGCAGGACGCTCCTGGACGGGGCGAACAAGGTAAAGCTGTTCGGGGAAGAAATAGCGGTCAGAGCAAAAATAGTTAACTTTAAGGGCATGTCGTCCCATGCCGACCTTAACGGGCTGAAGGAGTGGCTTTCTGCCTACGAGCCCAGGCCGCAGCACGTTTTCGTCGTGCACGGTGACGAGGACGTCGTGCCGGAATTCACGGAAACCCTGCTTCAGATGGGGTTCGACGCGCACGCTCCAGAGTTTTCCGAGGTGTACGATCTGGCGGCCGGCGTTATAAGGAAGCCGGGCTTCACTCCCGAACGCAAAAAACGTGTCGAGCAGGAGTCACAGATATTCGCGGAGCTCAGGAAAGCAGGAGAGAAGCTGCTTGAGGTTATTGCGCGCAACAAGGGCGGGGCCAACAGGGATCTCAGGGAGTTTACAAACGAGCTTGTCAGGCTCGCCGACAAATGGGACAGATGACTCGGACGGCGCGCAAAGCCGTTCCGGCATAAAAAGGCCGGAGCGATTCCCCAGAAATCCCGGCTTATTGTTTTTCTTTTCTTTTTGTAACGATTGTGCTCTTTTTTGAGTTAAGAGCAGGCAAAATACTATAATATAATTATTAAATAGTTTTTTCTTGCAAATGCTAATAAAATAATATAAAATAGCCCAGTAAAATAAAACCTGCAAACGGATACAATTACACGGGAGGATACTTTATGATTTCAGCCAGCGATTTCAGAAACGGCGTGACCTTCGAGATGGACGGAAAGGTCATGCAGGTCATAGAATTTCAGCATGTCAAACCCGGAAAGGGAGCGGCTTTCGTACGCACGAAAATGAGGAACGTCATTACCGGTGCGGTGGTCGAAACTTCCTTCAACCCCACGGACAAGTTTGAGAACGCCTTTGTAGAGCGCAAGGATATGGAATACAGCTATTCCGACGGAGATATATATTATTTTATGGATTCTGAAACCTTTGAGCTTGTGCCGATAGACAAGTCGCTTCTCGGCGACAGCTTCCGCTTTGTCAAGGAGAACATGGTATGCAAGGTCATGTCATATAAAGGCAAGGTTTTCGGAATAGAGCCGCCCAACTTTGTGGAGCTTGTGGTTGCCGAAACCGACCCGGGCTTTGCGGGAAACACCGCCACCAACGTCACAAAGCCGGCGACGCTTGAAACCGGAGCCGAAATCAAGGTTCCCCTCTTCATAAATCCGGGCGATAAGGTAAAAATCGATACCAGAACAGGCGAATATTTGGAGCGTGCCAAAGGATAAAATATTGACCGGGCTTATTTTACAAATACAAAGGAGGACGCTAAGATGACTATTTCGGAAAAAGCGGCATATCTCAAAGGTCTTGCGGACGGACTTAACATCGGAAGCGAAACCAGCGAAGCGAAGCTTTTAAACGCGATCATAGACCTGCTCGGCGATATGGCCGAAGAATTTGAGGATATAAACGACGCTATTTCTGACCTTGGCGACGAGGTTGACGCCATCAGCGAGGATCTGGAGGACGTAGAGGAGATTCTTTACGATGACGATGAAGACGACGAAGATGATGAGGACGAAGAAGACGGAGAACCGATGCTTTACTCCGTCAAATGCCCGGCCTGCGGAAATGAAATAACCGTGGACGAGGATGTACTGGGTCTTGGATCCATTAAATGCCCAAACTGCGGCGAGCCTCTCGAGTTTGAATTTGACGAAGATGACGAGTGCGGCTGTGAGTGCGGCTGCAGTGAAAGCGACAAGGACTGAAATTAAACGAAAGGGAAGCTTTAAGCTTCCCTTTACAGACTGTCAAAAAAGCCCAAAGGGCTTTTTTGACAAGGGGGCTTAATGACGGACGCTCTGCCGCGCCCGACATGAGAGGT
>JAJUGN010000068.1 GCA_029265975.1 Clostridiales bacterium | reverse complement strand
GGCTTAATGACGGCCGCTCTGCCGCGCCCGTCATGAGAGGTGTCATTTCCGAAGTACACGCCGCCGGAAATGACCGATCTGACTTTTTTTCGCCATTCGCGGCGGAAATTCTGCGAAGCTTTTTTGCCGTAAACAAGTTTTTCTGACAACCTGAAATCCCCGCTTATTGCGGGGATTCATCTTTCATACGGCGTCCTTTTATGTTATAATCAGTCTGATATTTTTCTTGAAGGGGGGCGGAGCCGTGGCCTTTGTTCATCTGCATGTGCACAGCGAATACAGCCTGCTCGACGGAGCCTGCCGAATCGAAGCCCTGGTTGAGCGCGCAAAGGAGCTTGGGCAGAGCGCCGTCGCCATAACCGACCACGGCGTGATGTACGGCGTCATAGATTTTTACAAGGCGGCAAAGAGCCGCGGAATAAAACCGATTATCGGCTGCGAGGTGTACGTCGCTCCGAGGCGCAGGCAGGATATGGAGCACGGTCAGGACTCCAACCCTTATCACCTCGTGCTGCTGTGCAAAAACGAAACCGGCTACCGCAACCTCTGCCATATGGTAAGCTCCGCCTTCACCGAGGGGTTCTATATGAAGCCGCGCGTGGATATGGAGCTGATCCGGGGGCACAGCGAGGGGCTTATAGCGCTTTCGGCCTGTCTTGCCGGCGAGATACCGAGGCTTCTCGAACAGGGCGATTACGCCGCGGCAAAAAACAAGGCTCTCGAGCTTCAGGAAATCTTCGGTCCGGATGGTTTCTATCTTGAGCTTCAGGACCATGGTATAAAGGAGCAGCGGGAAGTGAATAAGGGCCTCCTGCGGATGAGCCATGACACCGGAATACCCCTAGTCATTACGAACGACGCGCATTACCTGACGAAAGCGGACGCTTACAGCCAGGACATACTTATGTGCATCCAGACGGGCAAGACCGTTGACGATCCCGACAGGCTGAAATTCGAGACCGACGAGTTTTACTTAAAGTCGGAGGAGGAGATGCGCGCGCTCTTTCCGGAGCTTGGCGGGGCTGCGGACAACACAGTGAAGATCGCCGACATGTGCGGGCTGGATTTTGTCTTCAACAAATACCACCTGCCTGTATTCGACGTTCCCGGCGGCGGGGACGCCTTCGAGTATCTCAAGAAGCTGTGCCTCGAGGGCTTTGAAAAACGCTACGGCGAGGGCAGGGAAGAGGTAAAAAAACAGCTTTTTTACGAGCTTGACATGATAAAAACGATGGGCTTCACCGACTATTTCCTGATCGTCGGCGATTTTATAGCCTACGCGAAAAGGAACGCCATTCCCGTCGGCCCCGGAAGGGGTTCGGCGGCGGGCAGCGTCGTTTCCTACTGCCTTTATATAACCGACGTCGACCCCATAAAGTACAAGCTCTATTTCGAGCGCTTTTTAAATCCCGATCGCATAAGCATGCCAGACATCGACATAGACTTCTGCATCAACCGGCGCTCCGAGGTTATAGACTATGTAAAGGAAAAATACGGAGCCGACCATGTCGCCCAGATAATAACCTTCGGCAAAATGAAGGCCAAGCAGGCCGTGCGTTCGGTGGCTAAAGCCTTGTCGTTTACCTTCGCCGAGGAAAACGAAATTGCTAAAATGATTCCGGAGGAGCTGGGCATAACGCTTGAAAAGGCGGTCAGGCTTCCGCCGCTCCGCGAGAGGTATGAAAGCGACGAGAGGATAAGGAAGCTCATCGACACTGCGATGGAGCTTGAAAAAATGCCGAAGGACACATCCACTCACGCGGCGGGCGTAGTCATAACGAAAAATCCCGTATACGAATATGTTCCTCTGGCGCTCTCAAAAAAGGACAACTCGATTGCAACCCAGTATACAATGACGACGCTGGAGGAGCTTGGGCTCCTGAAAATGGACTTTCTGGGCCTTAGAAACCTCACGGTTATCGACATGGCGGAAAAGGAGATAAGAAAGACAGAGCCCGGCTTCTCGATAGCCGGTGTTCCGGACGACGACAGGGATGTCTACGAAATGCTCTCGGCCGGAAAAACCTCAGGCGTGTTCCAGCTCGAAAGCGCGGGCATAACGGCCGTCTGCACGGGCCTGAGGCCGAGGAATATCGAAGACATTACGGCTATAATCGCGCTTTACCGCCCGGGTCCGATGGACTCCATACCCCGTTTTATCGAGTCAAAGCACAACCCGCAGAAAATATATTACAAGCACCCGATGCTGCGCGACATATTGGGAGTCACATACGGCTGCATCGTCTACCAGGAGCAGGTTATTGAAATATTCAGGAGGCTCGGCGGATTTTCACTGGGTCAGGCCGACATGATACGCCGCGCGATGTCGAAGAAGAAGCACTCCGAGATAGAAAAGGAGCGCAAGGCCTTCATTTTCGGCGACGAAAGCAGGAATATCCCCGGAGCAGTGAAGAACGGCGTTCCCGAGAGTGTGGCGGGCGGCATCTACGACGAGATACTGGATTTTGCAAACTATGCCTTCAACAAGGCGCACGCCGTTGCATACGCAATGATAACCTACCAGACAGCATATCTGAAATGCCATTACCCTAGGGAGTATATGGCGGCTCTTTTAAGCTCAGTGCTATACGAATCCTCAAAGGTCGCGGAATATACGGCCGAGTGCCGGGAAAACGGCATAAAGCTGCTGCCGCCTGACGTCAACGAATCGGACGACAACTTCACGGTGAGCGGAGGGGCCATACGCTACGGGCTGGTCGCCGTCAAAAACATAGGCGCGGGCTTTATCAGGGATGTTATGGAAGAAAGGAAACGGGGCGGCAGGTTCGGGAGCTTTGACGACTTTATCGAGCGCATGTACGGAACGGATTTGAATAAGCGCGCCGTCGAGAGCCTTATAAAAGCCGGCGCCTTCGACAGCATGGGATACAGGCGCAGCCAGCTCCTGCGGGTCTCGGGAGCCGTCATGGACAACATAGCCGACGCAAGAAAAAGGAATATGGAGGGCCAGATGGACCTTTTCGGAGGCGGCCCGGAAACAAAAAAACCGGAGCTGGAGCTTCCGGATATTCCCGAGTTTTCATCCTACGAGCTTATGAGCATGGAAAAGGAGGTGACGGGGCTCTACCTTTCCGGGCACCCCATGGACGACCATGCGGAAGCGGCCAGAAAAGCGGGCGCGGTTGCGATTGGGCGCGTAACGGAGGATTTTTCAAAGGAAGAGGGGAATACTCTTTTCCGCGACGACCAGGTCATAACGGTCGCGGGTGTCATCGTGGCTTACAAGACAAAAACCACCAAGAACGACAGCCTCATGGCTTACATTACGCTTGAAGACAATACCGGCTCGATGGAATGCCTCTGCTTCCAGCGCGTCCTGAACGAATGCGGGGGCTATATCAGGGTCAATGCGCCGGTTCTCGTCACCGGACGGATTTCCGCCCGCGACGACAAGCCGCCGCAGCTTCTCTGCGACAACGTGAGGCCTTTGAATGTTTCGGGCGAATCTATAAAGCCGGAGGAAACGAAGCCGGTCAAGCTCTACCTTAAGCTTCCGTGCGAGGGCGGCCGAGAGTTCAAAAAGGCCAAATGCGTTCTTAATATGTTCCCGGGCGACACACAGGTAGTTTTGTACTTTGAGGATACGAAAAAGAGAGTCGGCACGCTCTGCCTTCTCCACGAGGCGCTGATAAAAGAGCTGGGCGAGATACTGGGAGAAGGAAATGTTGTCGTGAAATAAAAATCGAAGAGGACTGATAGAAATAATTACTTATGATATAGGCGGGAAGCTTTATATTAATCTCACGAACAGATGCCCCAACAACTGCGTTTTCTGCGTCAGAGAGAAGCCCGGCAGCTTCGATTATGATTTGTGGCTTGAAAAGGAACCGGAACTGGACGAGGTTATAAGCGCCATCGGAGGCGCGGAGGGCTACGATGAAATCGTCTTTTGCGGATTCGGAGAGCCGACGGAGCGGCTGCCTCTGCTGCTCGAAGTCGCCGGGTACCTGAAGAGCCTTAATAAAAAAGTGAGGCTGAATACGAACGGCCTGGGCGACAGGATATGGAACAGGCCGATAGCTCCGGAGCTGGCCGGTCTCATCGACGTCGTATCCGTCAGCCTTAACGCGGGAGACAAGGAAAAGTATAATGAGCGCTGCCTGTCGGACTTCGGGGAGAGCGCCTTCGACTCGGTCATAAAATTCGCAAGCGATTGCGTCCGTTACGTTCCTAAGGTGGTTTTGAGCGTCGTAGATATCCTGCCGGAGGAAGAACTGAAAAAATGCGAGCTTATCGCTGAAGAAATCGGCGCCGATTTAAGGGTGCGGAAATTGATAGGCTGAGCCTGCGCGAACGTCTGACGGGCGGAACCCGAAGCCATTCAAGCAAGGCCGAAGCCGGCTACTCCTCATCTCCGAGGCGGGCAGAAAACAGACTTGATGCGGCATACCGATCGATATAAGCTGAGAAGCCGGAGGATTAATTCTCCGGCTTCTTGAGACTGTCAAAAAAGCCCAAAGGGCT